>CAZEEB010000018.1:0-19295 GCA_964511245.1 uncultured Paludibacter sp. | reverse complement strand
CCAGACTGTCGCCAATCACATCGGCAATGTCCTGAATATCGCCCATCTGGTAGTAATGAGCCATTATCACAGCGTTCTTTTCTTTTTTGAGTCGGTTTATTTCCGATATAAGTTGTTCTTTGTTCATTTTCTTTTGGTAATAACCACATAGGTCACATAGAAATTTAATTAATAAAGACTCAGAACACATAGTTTTTAATACCTATCGGTATTAAATTGTTTAAAAGAAATGCCTTTAGGCATTTGTCTATGTGAGCTGAGTATTTTTTGTGTTTAACTATGAGCTCTATGTGAAAAATTTGTTTTCAAACAAAACATTATAATATTATTCTTTTTATTTTTTCAAAAAAACTTATGAAGATAATAATAGGCTGTTGATAAGGTTGAAAAGTATTTTTCGAAAAACTTGCATATTCCTTTATTAAAAATTCAGCTTAATTTTTCAACAATAAACCGAAACGCTTAGGACTGAATAACAGAAAAATACATACTTTATCAACATCCTGTTAGTAAGTGCAAAGTTAGAAAGTTTTTGCTAATCCGAAGTTAATAATCCTACAAAATTAGTTTACAAAAAATTCTAAGAAAAGTGCTAACTAATTTGGCATATTCAAAACAATTTATATTTGTAATAAGTTTGTAATATCCAAAATAAGTTTATAAATTTCTTTCAGGTAGTTTTCATCACTTTTCAACAAGTTGTTATTTAACAGTAAACAAATGACTCTGAAGTATTAAAAAACCGCAAAAAAATGATTTATCAAATTCTTTTGCGGTTTCAAAGTTTTTTCCAGCTAAAATTTAATTATTTTTTAAAATATCCGTTTTCTTTATACCAATCGTAGGCTTCGTCAATCATTTGCTGAACAGGACGAAGTTTATAATCCAATTCTTTGATGGCTTTTGAACTATCGTACCAGGCGTTAATAGACATATAGCGTGCATTTCCGGGATCTATTTCGGGTGCTGTACCTGTAAAATTTGAAATAAATTCCATTAAATATCCATAAGTTACCAACATCCATTTTTTCATTATCATAGCGGGAGCTTTTTTATTGAATTTAGCTGCTATTAAATCGAATAAGGCTTTATAGCTTATGTTTTCGCCGGCACAGATATAACCTTCGCCCGGAACGCCTTTCAGAGCAGCAGCTATTTCGGCTTTGGCCACTTCGGTTACGTGGCAGAAACTGGCACCACCGGCAGGGCAACCGGGTACTTTTCCATCCCTAAGTTCGAAAAATAACCTGCCATATTGAAGTGTAAAGTCAAAGGGACCAATCATACTTCCGGGATAAATAATCACAACTTCAAGTCCTTTATTGTTATATTCAAGCACGCGCCGTTCGCCTTCGCGCTTGGTATCGGAGTAATTGTAAGCCGTATTGGCAAAATTATAATCAGTCCATTTTTCGTTGGCAATACCGGCAGGATTACAACCAAAAATATCAACCGTACTGGTATGAATCAGGCGTTTTACCTTGTGTTTTATACATGCTTCGGCAATGATTGATGGTGCTTCCACGTTGACAAGCCTTTGTTTTTCGAAATTCTTTTTCCAAAAAGAGGTATCACCTGCCACATTGAAAACATAATCGCATCCAGCCACAGCAGGTTCTACATCGGCCATGTTGGTTATTTCGCCATATATTATTTCAACGGGCAACGAACTTATGTATTTTATGTTTGCGTTTTTACGAACAATTACCCTAACGTCCCACTTATTTTTTATTAATTCATGAACCAGATTTGTTCCTAAAAACCCACTGGCACCTGTGACTAAACATTTCATAGCATTTATTTTATATATTAAATTATCCGTAAATTAAACCAACTACCCAAAGTCGAAGATTCGCAGGCAATCGATTGAAAAGAAAGCAAATTAGTTTGTAATCTATACCCGGAACTACCGAAACTTTCATTTTTGTTTTAAATATTTGATTTACTATTTTTCGTGCCACTTTGCTTGCGTCCACACCATTTTGTTCGTCCTTTTCCATTTTGCCAACTGATATTTTCATTTTGTTGGCATATACCGATTGGCTTGATTGGGAAGCTAAAGTGTATTTTCGGGCTGAGGTAAATTCGGTTTTAGTATCGCCCGGAAGTATTGAGCAGCATTGAATTCCAAAAGGTTTCAATTCTATGGCCAGCGCTTGCATAAATACCAGCAATGCCGATTTTCCGGCAGAGTAAAATGCCTGAAATGGAATTGGAACAATAGCTGCCACAGACGATGTGGCAATAATCTTTCCGTAACCTTGATTTCTGAAAATGGGTATACAAGCCTGTATTATTTTAACTGAACCAAAAAAATTGGTTTCGAATTGATATTTTACTTCTTCCGATGATGTGTCTTCAATTGCTCCGGCAATACCGTTTCCGGCATTGCTAACCACCGCATCAAGTTTCTTGTTTTCGGCTAGAATTTGAGCAAGAACGGTAGCAATATTTTCTTCGTTATTCACATCCAGTTTTACATGAATAATTTCACCGTCACCGCTTTCTGCTTTTTGAGAAATACCTCCACGGCGCGAAGCTGCATATACTTTAACACCCTTATTCATAAGTTGTTGAGCTGCCGAAAGACCAATTCCGGCACTTGCACCGGTAATCAATACTACTTTTGTTTCCATTGTTTCAGTAAAAAATTTTGCTGCAAATATACTTATTTATAAATACAATCTTATTTCTGATTAATGAATTTATGCAAAGATTTGTTACTTTTGTAAATCAACAGTTTAAACTCTCTGAAATGAAAGTGTTAGTTACAGGTGCAAACGGTTTGTTGGGGCATCACATTGTTTTTGAACTTCTGAAAAGAAATTTGCAGGTAGCAATTATTGTTAGAAGCACCGAAAATATATTTTTCGATTTAAAAGCTGTTGAAGTCATTGTTGGTGATTTTATGGATTATGATAGCTTAAAATATGCCGCTACTGCTTGCAATGCCATAATTCATACTGCTGCTACAACCTCTACCAAATTATTGTATTACCAAGAATATCAGAATATTAACTCGCATGGAGCAGCTTTGGTGGTTCAAGTTGCTAACGTACTAAATATTCATCATTTGGTGTTTGTAAGCACTGCCAATACCATTGGTTATGGTAATTCAAATGCAGTGGCCGATGAAACTTTTCCCATTGAATCACCGTTTAGCAATTCGTTTTATGCTCAAAGCAAAGTCGAAGCTGAAGAGATTTTTGTAAAAGCATCTAAGATGCCTAAAAATCATGTTGTTATCATAAATCCAACATTTATGATAGGTGCTTTTGATACCAAACCAAGTTCAGGAAGATTGTTGTTGATGGCTTACAAAAAACGGTTAATGTTTATTCCCAAAGGTGGAAAAAACTTTGTGGATGTAAGTGCCGTGGGAGCTCTTGTGTGCAATGCTTTGAATCGGGGCCGTAACGGTGAGCGGTATCTGGCTTCCGGCAAAAATATGTCTTTTCGTGAATTTTATACTCTTCAAAAACAAATCGGAAATTATAAACAATTGCTAATTGAAATTCCTGACACAATATTAAAACTGATAGCTAGGGTAGGGGATTTGCTTCGAAAAATGGGAATTAAAACTGAAATTAACAGCATGAATGTAAAGCAGTTAATAATCAGAGAATACTATTCAAATCAAAAAGCAAAATCAGAATTGGAAATGCCGGATACTGATATGAAAATTTCGATTTCCAATGCAATTGACTGGTTTAAATTGTACAAAAAAATTTAACCTGCAGATTTAAATTTAGTTGAATCGAACATAAAAACAGACATTTAATTCAAAAGTCAATGTTCAACCCGTTTTCCACATGTCAATATTTAAAAAACAACTTTCAACAGTTGAAAAGAGCAGTTTTTTTCTGTTTGATACTATTGTTTTTCAATAATGCATTTGCAGCCATAACACCTCGTCGTGTTGAATCAATACCATTTCAACAAATTGGAAGCTATGTAGTTGTAACAGTTCGTATTAATGATTCATCGCCGCTTAATTTGATACTCGATTCGGGTGTGAGAAATACCATAATTACCGAATTACAAACCGGCGACCGCATAACGCTAAATTATTCAGATGTTAAAGAATTAATGGGCCTAGGCGGTGGAAATCATCTCGATGCTTACGTGAGTAGTTGCAATACGATTAAAATTGGAAGGTTAAAAATGGAAAATAAAGCAGTTTACGTGCTTTCTGACAATGTTTTTAATCTGTCAAAGCATTCCGGAACTAAAATTAACGGACTTATTGGTGCCGATTTTTTTCAGGATTATACAGTCGAAATTGATTATTCAGCCAAACGAATCCGTTTTTTTGAACCAACTTTGTTCGACCCTCCAAAAGGATATGGGATGTTGCCTATTACGATAGAGGCACAAAAATTATTTGTAGAATTGGCGGTGTTAAATCCCGATAGTTCCAGGCAGCAAGTAAAAATGCTTATTGATACCGGAGCTGAGCTTAATGCATGGTTTCAAACCATTACTGCTGAGTCGGTTCATTTGCCATCAAAATGGATAAATGGCACTGTGGGCGAAGGATTAAACGGAATTATAAACGGAAAATTTGGAAGAATACCCGAAATTTTAGTGGGAGAATTTAAACTCATAAAACCCATCGTATCGTTTCCTGATTCTGTTTCGGTGTCGCAAATTATCTCAAATTCAAAACGCGATGGAACTATTGGAAGTCAGTTATTGAGCCGTTTTAATCTGATTTTTGATTATACCCACAAAAAATTATTTTTTAAACCCAACGAAAATTTTAAAACACGCTACAGCTATAATATTGCCGGAGTAGAAATTGTGCAATTAACTCCTTTTTTACCAATTACCGAAGTGTTAACCGTGTGGAACAACTCACCTGCTGCTATGGCAGGTGTAATGGCAGGCGACAAAATTCTGGAAATTAATGGCGAAAGAGCTGTTTCTATGTCGATAAATGAGGTTCGAAAAGTTTTTGAAACGCCTTCCAATAAGGCATTAAAACTTACTTTAATTCGCGATGCAGCTGAAATTCAGGTAGAAATTGATATGCACGATAAAATATGAATTTTAAATCCCGACAAAACACAAAACACAAAAGTTAAAAAGTATTTTTTTAAATCCAAACCCAATGTTCGTTTCGTCTAATCAGAAACAAACAGTATTTTTAAACAATTAAACAGTTAAGATTATGAAACGAATTGGATTATTTTTATTGGCTTTGATATTATTTATCGGATCTAATGCAGCAAGTACAACTATCGATATGGATAGTTTGAAAGAAGAAATTATTAAAACGAGCAAAGAAATTCGCGAGCAAAAGAAAGATTCGATGATGCTCTCGAAATTGTCTCCCAATCAACTGCTTGAATTAAAAAAGCAAGAATTGGAAAACAGACGACAAGAAATTGAAAAAGAAGGGCGTACCGAAATGCCTTTGAATGGAGCGGGAGTAGTTATTATTTGCTTATTACCATTTCTGTTTGCCGGAACAGTGATTGTTGTAAATGTGCGTGCCAAAAACAATGAATCGAAACGCAAGTATGACCTTTACACCAAGTCTATCGAAATGGGACAAGCCGTACCTGAACATTTCTTTGATGAGCCCAAAAAAGCCAGCAACTCATCGAATCTTAAACGTGGTATTCTGTGGTTGGCTGTTGGATTGGCTTTAGTCGTTTCATTTTTGGTTCTTCAGCAACATAAAGGTTTGATTTTTGGTATTGTTCCCGCTTTTGTTGGTGCTGGATACCTACTCGTACATTTTTTGGATAAACCGAAATCAGACTCAAGCGCAGAATAAACATGAGCAACACGGATGATATCCGCTGGGTCACTCAGGTGGCATTGCTTGGTGACAAAAACGCATTCGACAAGCTTACCTGTAAATACCAATCGCCTATCCGTCGGTTCTTTTTGAACCTGACGGCAGGCGATGGTCCATTGAGTGATGATTTGGCACAAGAAACTTTTATAAAAGCATACCTCCATATTAGCGCTTTTAAAGGAATTTCGGGCTTTTCAACCTGGCTGTATCGAATTGCCTACAATGTGTATTACGACTCGGTGCGGGCGCAAAAAAAATATGCCGATATTAATGAGTGGGAAATAGATAGTCAGCACCAAACTCAAAACCAATTCTCGGCTGAGAAAATTGACATTTACAAAGCGTTAAAGTTGCTCCGCAAAGAAGAACAAACTGCCGTGTTATTGTTTTATATGGAAGATAAAACGCACAACGAAATTGCAAAAATAATGAATTGTCCGCTCGGAACTGTAAAAACTTACATTCTGAAAGGCAAAGAAAAATTAACTATTTATCTCTCAAATGCAGGATATGGAAACAAATGACAAGCTGCTGAACCAATTTTTTAGCGAACAAAAACAAGAAATAGCCGACAATGGATTTTCTAATCGGGTAATACAGAAATTGCCCGAAAAGTCATATCGTGGCTGGATTGTTTGGCTTTTTGCTGCTTTCGGAATGGCTATTTCAATTTATTTCGGTCTATCAAGCGGAATGTTTGAACATGCTGCATTTCTACTTTTCAAAACGATGCCATATTATTATTTTTTAGCGGCTATTACTTTTTTTCCACTTATTGGAACTGCTGGATATTATTTTGCTCAAAACAAACAGTTTTCCCTTTAAATTACAAATCTAAAATGCTTTAAATCAGAATATTTTACTGCATTTTAGGTTTTTTTCTTTTCACGTGGTTCGTTTCTTAACCAAATTAAGGGTCTGAATTTTCAGCACTTCCCTGTAAATTTGATTTCTACAAATTTCTGAATCAAACAATCAGTATTTTTTTGTAATTTTGCCCATCAATCATTTTCTTGGCAAATTATGCGCATTTTAATTCAACGGGTTAATCAGGCTTCGGTTGAAATACTTAATCAACCAAAATCTGCTATCGGTAATGGATTGCTTGTTTTAGTTGGTATTGAAACCGATGATAAACTTGAAGATAGTGAGTGGCTTGCTTCAAAGCTAGTTGGTTTGCGTATTTTTGATGATGAAAACAAGGTCATGAATCGCTCTGTGACCGATATTGATGGAGAAGTACTTGTTGTGAGTCAATTCACACTTCACGCTTTGACCAAAAAAGGAAACCGACCGTCGTATATACGTGCCGCTAAACACGAAATTGCCATTCCACTTTACGAGCACTTTTGCCGTTTGATAAGCGAAAAAACAGGAAAACCGGTTCAAACAGGTACTTTTGCTGCCGATATGAAGGTGGCTTTGGTAAATGATGGTCCGGTAACAATTTGGATAGATAGTAAGTGTAGAGAATAGCATAATTCAATAAAAAAACAGACGAAACAAATGCTGAGCAAAATAAGAATTGTGACACGCAAGAAAATGATTATCAAAGAACTAACTTCTCTCAATTCCCCTCTTTAGAGGATTAGGAAGCTTATAATAAACACTTAAAAAAAACCTTAATTTCTAAAATTAGTATGCTAAGAAAACATATTCCAAATTTTATAACATGCCTGAATATCTTTTCGGGTTCGGTAGCAGTTTATTTGGCTTTCAATGGCAATTATGGAGCTGCTTTTTTGGCAATTTTGTTGGCGGCAGTCTTCGATTTTTTGGACGGATTGGCTGCACGATTACTCAAAGCGTATTCCAACATGGGTAAAGAACTTGATTCACTAGCCGATATGATTAGTTTTGGTCTGGCACCGGGTGCGCTTGTATTTACACTACTCAAAGATACTGCAATAAATGATTGGCTCCCCTTTGTTGGTTTTATAATTCCTGTTTTTTCAGGTTTACGATTGGCAAAATTCAATACTGATACCCGACAATCAAGTTCTTTTCTAGGCTTAGCGGTGCCGGCCAATGCCATTTTTTGGGCTGGATTGATATACTCATATTCCGATTTTTTAGTTATCAATGTGTGGATTGAACTAGCATTGCTACCAATTTTTTGTTTTTTAATGGTTTCGGAAATACCAATGTTTGCACTTAAAATTAAAAACTTTAAATGGAGTGATAACAGAATTCAATATGTTTTTTTGATTGGGCTAATTTTGTTATTTTTAGTGCTTCAAAAAAATGCATTTGCAGCTATAATTGTTTGGTATATAGTGCTTTCAGTGTTTAATTCTTTGTCTTGGTCAAAAAATGAGCAATCAAAAGTAGTCAATTAAAAAATAGAAAATGTCAATTCAGATAGCTAATTTATCTAAAAAATACAGTTCACAAACGGTATTGAATTCAATCAACTTCGAAATTGGTGATGCCGAAGTAGTTGGGTTTTTAGGTCCCAATGGTGCCGGAAAAACTACAACCATGAAAATACTTACAGGCGCATTGGGTTATAAAAGCGGTTCGGTAAAGATTTGTGGCATGGAAGTAAACGAGAATCAGCTTAAAACCAGTGCATTGATTGGTTACTTGCCTGAGCAAAATCCACTTTACGCCGACATGTATGTTAAAGAATACTTGTTGTTTGTTGCCGATATTTTTAAACTTGGAAAACAAAAAGAAAATCGGGTTAATGAACTTATTGATTTAGTGGGACTTCGTTCCGAATATAAAAAAAAAATAGGACAGTTATCGAAAGGATTTCGCCAACGCGTGGGGTTGGCTCAAGCATTGATTCCAAATCCAAAAGTTCTTATTCTCGACGAGCCAACCACAGGGCTTGACCCCAATCAATTGGAAGAAATAAGAAATTTGATTCGGGAAATCGGAAAAAATAAAACCGTATTATTCAGCACACATATCATGCAGGAAATCAAGGCAATATGTAGTCGCGTAATTGTTATTAACAAGGGCGAAATCGTTGCAGATTACTCCGATATATCAAAAATAAGTATATTTGACGAAAATAATTTTCATATTGAAGTGGAATTTAACGAGGTTATCAAACTGGATTTTTTACAAACTGAAATTCAACCAATCAAGCTAAACGCCATTTCTGATAAAAGATTTATTCTAGTTGCTACAGCTGATATTAGAGCAGATATTTTTGAATTTGCAGTAAAAAATAATGTCAAAATACTGACAATGAAAATACAGGAACGAAGCATGGAGGAAGCGTTCAGAAGTTTGACAAAATAGAGATACGAGTTACAACTGTTTCTCGTAATTTGTTTGATGTAACTTGCAACTAAACACCAATGGAAGAAAATTTTGATATACGAAACAACAGAAACGGAGAAAAGGATTTTGAAAATGCTTTGCGACCGCTCACTTTCACCGACTTTGCTGGACAAAATAAGATTATTGAAAATCTGAAAATTTTTGTTCAGGCGGCTCGAATGCGTACCGAAAGCCTCGACCATGTGTTACTACATGGACCTCCCGGATTGGGAAAAACCACGCTTTCAAACATTATAGCCAACGAACTAAATGTTGGGTTTAAAATCACGTCCGGTCCGGTGCTCGATAAGCCCGGTGATTTAGCAGGTTTACTTACCAGCCTTGAAACCAACGACGTACTTTTCATAGACGAAATTCATCGCTTAAGTCCTATTGTGGAAGAATATTTGTATTCGGCCATGGAAGATTATCGCATTGATATAATGATAGATAAAGGACCAAGTGCGCGCTCAATACAGTTGGATTTGAATCCATTCACACTAATTGGTGCTACTACCCGAAGCGGGTTATTAACTGCACCACTTCGGGCTCGTTTTGGCATAAATTGTCATTTTGAATATTATGATATTGAGGTAATTACAGGCATTATCAAGCGATCGGCTAACTTGCTCGATATTCCGATAGAACACAAAGCAGCTGTTGAAATTGGTGGGCGCAGTCGCGGAACTCCTCGTATTGCAAATGCACTGCTTCGGAGGGTGCGTGACTTTGCACAGGTTAAGGGTACCGGAGTTATTGATATGGAAATTGCCTGCTATGCACTTGAAGCTCTGAATATTGACAAATTTGGTTTGGATGAAATTGACAATAAAATTTTGAATACCATAATTGATAAATTCAGCGGTGGACCAGTTGGAATAACTACCATCGCCACTGCATTGGGAGAAGATGCAGGCACATTGGAAGAGGTGTATGAACCATTTTTAATAAAAGAGGGTTTTATGAAACGAACACCACGTGGACGCGAAGTTACTGATTTGGCTTACAAGCATTTGGGTAAAATTAAATTGGGTGAAACAGGCACCTTATTTTAAAAGAAAAAATTAAGATAAAATATTATTTATTAGCTGATTGGAATTATGGCGCAACAACAACAAATGAAAAATTTGGCAAAAGACACCGCCATTTATGGTGTTAGTAGTATTTTCGGTAAATTTCTGAACTGGATGCTAATGCCTTTTTACACTTTTTTTCTGAAAGGTGGTCCTGCCGATTATGGCATTGTAACTAATTTATATGCATGGACATCGCTGTTGTTGGTTATTCTCACATACGGTATGGAAACAGGTTTCTTCCGTTTTGCAAACAAAAACAAAGATAATGAACGCGATATTTACGGTAATATTATGTTATCGGTGGGAGTAACGTCACTCATTTTTATGCTTTTTTGTTTTGTTTTTGTGGGTTCTATTGCAAATTTTCTCGATTATGCCAATCATCCCGAATACATAAGTATGATGGCCGTTACAGTGGCTATTGATGCATTTGCATGTATACCTTTTGCGTACCTCCGATACCTCAACCGACCGTACAAATTTGCAATTTTGAAAATGTTGTACGTACTTTTCAACATAATTCTTAATGTGTTTTTTCTGGTAGTTTGTCCGTGGTTGGAACGCGTAGCTCCCGAAACCATAAGCTGGTTTTATAACCCCAATTACGGAGTAGGTTATGTGGTGGTTTCTAATGTGATAGCTACAATTTTACAAACATTATTTCTGATTCCTTATATTTTTATTGGTCAATTTAAACTTGATTTTAAACTGCTAAAACCTATTTTGGCCTATTCGTTTCCCTTACTTATTTTGGGCATAGCAGGTATTATGAATCAAAATCTCGACAAAATACTTTTCCCTTTTTTACGTCCCGGCGAAGCAGGAAAAATAGAACTTGGAATATACGGTGCAACTTCAAAAATAGCCATGGTAATGATGATGTTTACACAAGCATTTCGTTACGCGTACGAACCTTTCATTTTTGCACAGCAGAAAGACAAAAACAGCTTGAAAACTTATGCCGATGCGATGAAATTTTTTATAATTTTTTCTTTGCTAATTTACTTGGGCATGGTGCTTTATATCGATGTTTTTAAGCATATTATTCAACATCGATATTGGGAAGGGTTGAATATTGTTCCGTTGGTACTTTTTTCATTTATTTTTCAAGGTGTTTTCTTTAATTTATCCTTGTGGTATAAACTTACCGATAAAACGATATACGGTGCATGGTTTTCGGTTTTAGGCACTGTGCTTATTGTATTTATAAATGTAATTTTTGTTCCCAAATACGGATATTTGGGTTCGGCATGGGCGGCATTTATTTGTTATTTTGTTGTTATGGTTGTTTCCTATTATTTTGGTCAAAAATACATGCCAATCAAATACGATTTAAAATCGATTGGGCTTTATATTGCAGTAACATTATTGCTTTATTTTATAAGTCAATTTATTCATACCGGCAACGGATTGGTCAATGTGGGTTTAAAATCCTTACTCATGCTCTCATTCATTGTTTTGCTGGTAAAACGCGATTTCCCGTTAAAACAAATTCCGGTTTTAAATAAAATTTTCAAATAATATATTGTTAATGAATAATTTACATGTAATTACTGTTGTAAAAAACTCAATTGAATCTGCGCTGATTACAATTGACAGTATTCTGACTTCCGAATGCACAGTTAATTTTAAATTTTACGTTTACAATGATTTCAGTTCGGATGAAACAAAAGAAAAATTAGAAATCGAATCGCAAAAATTGCATTTTTCTCTAATTAATTTATGTGATTTTAGCTCAAATAAGTCATCTAATTTGCTAAAAATCATTCAATTGGCACAACAAAACGCAATAGCAGATAAGGCGCATTTACTTTTTATTGATTCGGATATAGTAATTGGAACAAATACTATTCAGCGACTTTACGAAAATGCCGGCATTCATCAAAAAGTTGGAATGATTTCGGCAATTACGACCAATATTCACGGCAAAATTACAAGTCCATTTTTGTTTACAAAAGATTTTAAGACAGGTATTTTTGAAACAAAAAAAAGCCTTCATTTTTGTTGTATAATACTTACTTACAATCTTTTAAGCTCAATTGATTTTCGAGACATAAAATCTGAGAAAGTCAATATTAACGCAGCAATTTCGAAAACAGCAATTGGAAAAGGTTTTTTCAATTATTTATTAACTTCAGTGCAAGTATTATACTTTCCGCATAAAACAAGCTTTTGGAGTTTTTTCAATTCAAATTCAATAGAGCAATTGTGGCAAAATCTTACCAAAAAACATAAAAAGTAATATGCAATCATCTGATAATCAAAAAATAAGTGTAGTTGTTACAGCTTTCAACTATTATGAATATCTGGAAGAAACAATTGCATCCATCTTTGCATCATCCCACACCCTGCTTGAAGTTATTATTGTCAGTAATAAAATACCCGATACTTACACACAATTTGTAGATACTTTACTGAAAGATACGCGGATAAAGTTGTTAGAAGAGCCATTTAAAAACATTTCGGAGGCTAAAAACAAGGCTATTGAACAATCAACGGGAAATTATTTAGTTTGTTTAGAGTCCGGAAATCTTGTTTCAAAACTATTTATTCAGAACGCGTTAAATCAGTTTGCTAAAAACGACAAGTATAAAATTGTATTCGGACAGACGCAATCTACTGAAAATAAAATAATTAAACCCCAAAACCCAAAATTTAAGATTAAAACATTTGCTTATAAAAATGGAATATATTCAAATGCAATGTTTCGAAAATCAGATTTTGACTTAACCGATGGATTTTGCAGTGAATTACCTGAATTTGAATATTGGGATTTGTGGATAAACATATTGAAATATGGTGGAAAAGTTGTTTGTCTACCCGATTTTTGTCATTATTATTATCCTTCTAATCAGTCAAATAGCTCGTTATCAATTGAGGATAAAAAAAAGCAAATAAGTATACTAAATGGTCGCCACAAAGCTTTTTTTTATAAAGAATTAGGTGGTTTGCTTCGGTTTCCGCAATCGTGTTCCCGAACAATCAACGTCTTCGCTCAACAATTTAAACCAGAGCATATTGCTGTAAATCCTGACTTCGCATATTTAAATGAATTTGTTTATCAGATACCCGAAATCTATGATACGCAAGGCGAATTAGTCCACGATGGACACAATACGATTAAAATTTTTGACTACAAAGGGCAAAAAATTTCGGTAAAATCCTTCGAAGAGTTAACATTTTTGCACCGATTTTTTCTTAGAAATTTCACTACTTCAGAAGCTCGCCGTTTTTACAGATATGCGTTAAACCTTTATAAATCAGGTATTGGCACACCTGCACCAATCGGTTATTATGAACAAAAAAGATTTTTGGTTTTTAGCAAAAGTTATTGTGCAAGTATTCAGCCAGATAAAGATTCTGTACTTAACAAAAAAGACGAAAAGTAAGTTTTAATGGAAACAAAAGAAGTATATAATAATCAAGTATCCATTGCAATTTGCACTTACAACGGTAAAACTTTTTTGCGTGAACAGCTGGATAGTATTTTGAATCAGGATTATGCCTATATTACTGAAATTGTGTGCGTTGACGATAATTCGACAGATGGTACCTGGAAAATTCTTGCTGAATATGCTCAAAAATTCAAGCAGATTAAAATTTATCGAAATGAATTTAATATTGGATACGTTAAAAATTTTGAACTTGCAATGACACTTACAACGATGCCTTATATTGCAATTGCCGACCAAGATGATATATGGTATCCAACAAAAATCTCAAAACTTATAAATTCCATCGGGTCAAATTTAATGGTATACTCTGATAGTGAGTACATTGACTCAGCAGGGAATCGATTAGGCAATAAATTATCGGATAATCGAAATTTAAAATCCTGTAGCAGTTGTTTGAGTTTTGCATTATTCAATGCCATATCTGGCCATAATATTCTGATTAATAGAGAATTGCTAAAATATGCTTTGCCATTTAATGCCTCCATTCCACATGATTTTTGGTTGGGTTTTCATGCTGCTCAACATAGTAAAATTCAAGTTGTAAATGAAGTACTGGTTGGTTACCGCCAACATAACAGCAATATAATTGGTGCCATAGGATTAAAAAATAATTTTGAAAGCAATACAGAACGAATACGAAATTCACACATACGAAATGAAATATTTGCTCAACACACAGCAAGCCACTTGCAAAAGGAAAAAGAGCTATTTGATTTTCTGGCACGAAGTTATGTTGATAAATCGTTCAAAATGAGATTAAAACGCGTAAGTGTTTTTTGGAAGTACAACGATGAATTATTTCTGTTTAAAAAGCGAAGTAAGATACGTAATTTACTGTATTGCTTCAAAGCTTTTTGGAAATACCAATAATTCAACACTTTTCAAAACTAACTGTATAATACTAAATATCAATGATATACGAACCAAAAGTATCTATTATAACTCCATGTTTCAATTGTGAAAAATACATAGGAGAAACTTTAGAGTGTTTGCAAAAAATGCAGTATCAAAATTGGGAATGTATAGTTGTAGATGATCAATCTAGCGACAGTTCAGCCCTAATTATCAAGCAATTTGCTGAAAAAGATTCACGAATTAAATATTATTTTCATTCAAAATCGGCTATTCCGGTAACTAAAAATTATGCCATTTCACTTTCAACCGGAAAATATATTTTACCTCTTGATTCAGACGATTTAATCTCAGCAAAATACATTACCGAAGCAGTTGAAATTCTTGAAAACAATTCAAATGTAAAAATTGTATATTGCGATGGTTTGTTTTTTGGAAATAAAAAAGGGAAGTGGCGGCTGGCTGACTATTCATTTGACACATTGCTACTTGCCAATTGCATTCACAATACGGCTATGTTTCGTCGCGCTGATTTTGATTTAACAAAAGGCTATAATCCTGATTTGTTTGCCAGTGAGGAATGGGATTTATGGCTTAATTTACTCAAATCGGGAGGTGATGTTTATAAAATTGAAAAAAATTATTTCTTTTACAGAAAGCACGCCGATTCAACCATAGATGCATATCGTGATAGAAGACCTGAAATGCGAAAGCTAATATATGAAAACAACAAAGATTTGTATACACACTTACTTCTTAATCCACTTCAGTTGCTTGCCGAACACCGCATGTATAAAGATAAATACAATAAATATCGCCAATTAACTTTTAGGAAGCCGATTAAATAAGGTGTAGTTTTTTTTGCTTTTCTCGCTTTCGCCTAAATGTACAAAAATGCTTAGAAAAACCATGAACCGAGTAATACCTTCCTGTACATAGAGTGGCTCTTCAATCATCATAAATAAGATATACATGCAAATTAGAAGTTGCATAAGGTAATTCCGAGAATGAAATGCATACCACAATAAACCTGTCATCAATAACAAAAGCATCACAGCACCCGGTATTCCAAATTGAATCATAGTGCCCAATAGCTGATTGTGAGTGTATGTTTTGGGAAAATTGTTTTCAGGTACAATTCCTTTTAATTCAGCCTGTACCTGTCTTAATACAGCAGCTTCCTGGTAATATCCGGCTCCCCACCAAATATGACTCTTTATATAATGAATTGCCAAAGCTGTGTCGGTTTTACGTATTGGGTCTGATATGAAATTTGAAACAGAATTTTGCATAACAAACATTCCGGTTGCACCTAACACAAACAAGGAAACCAATGCTATTTTGAAATAAATTTTCTTTAAATGCAAGTAATATAATCCGGTAAAAACAAGGATAAAAAACACGCCAATCAATCCAATTCTGCTCTCCAAAACGAGTTGTAAAAACACACAAAATACTACGAATAAAATTAATTCTAACTTGCTTATAAAAGCGCTGGCTTGTTGTTTGTGATAAATGTAAAAACCGGACATTAATGCCGGCAAAATGACTAAATTAATGTAACTTGGGTGTTTGTACATCGACCACGAACATACAAACTCAAAAGCAGCTACCCCGTTTACCAATACTTTTGTTGAAATCCACTCAACAACTCCAACTTTTATATGAAGTATATTGAAATACCAATGTATAAGTGATAACATCATGAATATCAAAATGGCTCTAAAAACAAAACGCAAGATTTTTATAATCAGCTCTTTATCTAGTTTAAAACAGCAAAATGCAAAAGGTACAAGGTAAAATGTAAGAGTCATATCAGGAAATCTGAATCCTCCGGGAGTACCAATGGTACCAATAAACTCTAAAATAGGATAGCTAAATACCAGTAAATAAATGGGGTTAAGTGCATATACTTTCCTGTTGCTAATCAGGTAAATAAGTGTGCTGAATATAAATAATGCTGTTGCATAAATACCAATTTGTTTATTGAATATTGATAATAAAAGTAAACAGCAAATTGAAAAAATCAATAAAATATCAGGAATTTTATAGTTCGTTTTTTGAGGTTGAACAAAAAACTCAAAAACAAACAAACACAAAGTAAAAAATATAAAAACACTCAAAAGAAAATTAGCAAAAATGACTTGATTCTGCTGACTTATCAACACGGAATTTTTTGAAAGTATCCGGAGTGAAATAAATGCAACAGCCGTGAAAATTGATATAAATAAAGCGAACCCGTGTTTTTTAAGCATGTTTTAAATATAAATAGTATTGTTGTGGAGTCATAAAAATAAACTTCTTTTGCTTCAAATAATCAATCATGGTTTGATAATCTTCAAAATCATGGTCTTCCCAAGTATTCGGATGGATTTGAATAATTAAATAGGGTGGGTGTGTGTTACTGTCCACAATGCGTTTTAGCATAATTAATGGCAGATGAAACACAGCTTGAATTCTTACGTTTAGCAAAATCTGATTCTCAGTGGATTTTAAAACATTAAAATCAGGATCAATCCATGAAGTATGAAATTGCTTTTCTTTACGCTGATAACACATCCAGATTTTAATTTCAGGAAAATGCTTTAATGCTTCGAACGTAGTGTCGGAACTTTCATTGAACGGAGTGCTAAAAGTTGTACTTTCAATTCCCAGCGAATCTTTAAAAAACACTTGAGACCGCTTTATATGATCAATTTGATAAGCTAAATTTGGAATTCGAAATTCTTCAACATTATTGTCTCTGGAATGGTCATACCCGTGATTCCAAAACTCCAGTAGTAAATTTCCGGTTTTGCTTCTGAGTTTTGATAGATTTCTAACCTTTATTTTGGTCGAATCATCCGTCATGTGTGAGGCTATAACGCCTATACTGACTGGGACATCATTTTCTACTGATTTAGAAATAAAATTTTGCCAATTATTTGTCATATTGCCTAAATCATCGGCTTTGATAATGATAATTGTATGGTCAGAATAAATAAGATTATCCGGATTGCATGATATTAAAATAAATATAAAAGCAAAAAATGCAGGCAATAATCTTAACTTTAACATGAAATTATAATCAAAATTCTGTTTTTGTTTCTAAATTGTAATCATCACAAATTCGGACAAAAGTAGACAAAAAAAATCATTTTCTTCCAAAGTCGGCTGGAATTTCACCCCACACCTCGGTTTCCCATTTCAAAATTTGAGTACTGAATTCATTTTCACCCAACCATATTTCGGCTCGATGAATAAGGTCAAAAAGAATTTGATTTTGTTGATTTTGTTCCAATTTAGTATTGGCTTTTTTAGCTTTTATCCACGCCAGAGCCGTTTTACTATCGGTATAAATAGGTAAACTGCTGTTTTTTTGTTTTAGAAATGCCAATCCGTGAACCAATGCCAGAAATTCACCAACATTATTTGTCCCATCTTTGAACGGTCCCTGACGGAAAATTTCTTTAGCGGTTTTAGTATAAACACCTCTATATTCCATCAAGCCGGGATTTCCGCTGCAAGCAGCATCCACCGAAATACTTTCAAAATTTGGTAATCCTACTTTTGCAATTTCTTCCTGAGTTGGTTTTTTGGTTTTTGCATTTTTGCCAATATAATCCCAACAAGGCGAAACCATGGCCTCACGAGCTTCAGCTTCGGTGGCAAATCCTTTGTAAATAGCGCCTTCAAAACCATGTATTTGTCGCTTGCATTCTTCCCATGAACTGTAAATGCCGGGTTCCTTACCTTCCCAAACCACAAAGAATTTATTTTTGCTCATGTTTTTTATATCAGTAAAATAATGTAATTTTGTGCCACCTAAAAGCGGTCCTGTAGTTCAATGGATAGAACAAGTGTTTCCTAAACACTAGATCCGGGTTCGATTCCCGGCGGGACTACTTAAATAGTCTTGATTATCAAATATAAAACTACTTATTTTTATTGTTTTGGTAAGAGTTTATTTTTTTGACATTATCTTAGGACAAAAATACGGAAAATTTAATACGAAAACAAAACTGAATTGAGTAGAAATTTAAAGTATGTCTTCAGTTTTCTTTAATTTCTACTTCAGCATCCTTATTATATCATTTGGTAAGTAAATGTTTTGAGTAAAATTATCAATTGGAGAGTTCTTCAAAAACAAGCATGGTATAATTTTCTTGCCTTGTGCGAAAGGGAGTTTTTCAGCTTTTGTTTGAAGTTCAAAAAGCAGGCGTTCTGCATTCTCACTTTCAGTCCATTTACATTCTCCAACTAATAAGGCTTTTCCATCCGTTGACTCAGCGATTAAATCAATTTCTATTCTTTCTGTTTTTGACACGTTTCCCCACCAGTTTTGTGCTAAACCAAATGTATAGCCATCTATTTTCGACCCGGAAATAGCCTGTCGACACAATTTCTCCCACCAATAAGAAGTATATCCTGATAACCGTTGAACAACTTGATTCATAACCACATCACCTTTGTCCAATTCAATTAAAGATCTGTTAGGCAAAACAAAGCTGAAATAAAAACTCATAAACGGGTCAGATATTCTATAATAACTTTTTTTAGAGTTTCGTGGATTTTCTCCAAAAGGTAGTTCTCGTTCAATATAACCCAGCTGAATTAAACGATCTAAAGGTCCAGCCAGACTTGTTGATGGTTTTTCCAATCGTGCAGCAATTTCCGACATACGGTGTACACCATTTCCGATTAATGAAAGAATGGTGTAAGACTGTGTTGTATCGCGCATATCATCCATAAACAACCGTAAAGGTTCTTCAATTAAAACGCCTAAAGACGAAAATAAATGTGTCTTTAATGCATCCGTAAATAATGTTTCTTGTTGCCGAAGTTCCC
>CAZEEB010000017.1:0-19332 GCA_964511245.1 uncultured Paludibacter sp. | reverse complement strand
GAATTACGCTGAATAACAGCGATATATAATATTAATCGAAATAATGTCTATTATTCTTCAAATTGAAATATCGAGTTTAAGCCCATTATATTATTATGAAATCACTTGACAAACGAACAACGAAGTCTGTTTCCCAGAATGTAGAAATTGTAAAATCTCAGCACACTATTCACGAATTGTATAAAAATGAAGAGAGAATGCAATTAATAAGGCAGAGTTATATTGACATAATCAATATTGTTTCGGACGCTATATATGTGTTGGATGAGTCATTCAGTTTTATTGAAGTAAATAAAGGTGCTGAAATAATGTATCAATACAGTCGTGAAGAATTGATAGGACAAAATCCATCTTCTGTTGCTGCCGAAGGATTAAATAATATGGAAAGGGTAATTGAATTATTGGATTCAGTGCTTCAAACGGGTAATCCGGTACGGTTTGGATTTTGGGCTAAACGAAAAAACGGAGAAATTTTCGAAAAAGATGTTATTGCGAATAAAGCAAAGTTTTTTGAGCAAAAAGTATTGGTGGTAACTGCACGTGAAATGAATTCAACGCTTTATTCAGAGCAGGTTTTAAATACTTCCGAAAATATGTTTAAACACATGATTGAAACTTCTGGTATCGGAGTTGGAACTTTTACAGTTGACGGCAAAGTGTTATTTTTGAATAAAAAAGCTAAAGAATTTTTAGCTGAGGTGTCTGAAAATTATGTTGGGAAAACAATTGTTGATTTATTGGGAGAAAATCTTGGAAATGAATTTATTAACCGGTTTCAAAAAGCTGTAATTTCAGATGATATTTTGGAATATGAGGATTATGTCTTGTTAGCTAGCGGTGAGTATTGGTTTGCAACTTCAATTAAAAAAATAATCGACTTAGATAAAAAACTCGTAAGCATTCAGGTACAAGTGCACAATATAACCGAACGAAAATTAAATGAAAATGGCATCAAGAAAAGTAAAGAAAGGCTTAACCGGGCTGAATTTACCTCTAAATCAGGGAATTGGGAGTTACAGCTTGACAGCATGCAAGTAACTGCATCCAAAGGTGCAGTAAAAATTTACGGCTTACATAATCAAAAATTTAGTTTTGATGAAATTGCCAAAATTCCGATGCCCGAATACAGACAGGCACTGGATGACGCATTGAAAAATCTAATTGATAAAAATGTACCTTATAACATTGATTTTAAGATCCTAACAGCCGATACCGGCGAAATAAAAGATATTCATTCAACAGCATATTTCAATAAAGAGAAACGAACACTGTTTGGGCTTATTCAGGATGTAACAGAACAAAAACAAACCGAAGATGTGCTGGAAAACAACAGATTATTGCAAAAAAGATTATTATTTGAAAGCAGCAATTTTATTGAATCCAAATCAGATAAAATCAATTATGATAATATCACAAAAACGATACTTGAAATTTCGGGGGCAAAATATGCTGCATTAAATCTTTTTGAAAATAACAGTAGTGATTTTCGAACAGTTTCACTGGCCGGTCTGAAAAACATTTATGAAATAGCGCAACGATATTTAGGTTTTGATTTGTCCAATAAATTGTGGAAACATGACCCGAGAAGATATAATAAAATTAAAAATGCTAAAATAAACTATTTCGACAATTTAACGGATATAAATGAACATGTACTGCCTGAAAAAATTTCGAAGTTAATCGAATATACTTTTAATATTGGTCAGGTGGTGGTGGTATCCATTATCAAAGGTCCAAAAAGCATTGGAGATTTTACATTATTATTTGAAAAAAATAAAACTTTACAACATGCCGAAATTGTGGAATTATATGCAAATCAGGTTGCTATGTATATTGAGAGAATGATTTCTGCAGAAAATCTGATAGAAAGTGAAGAAAGATTTCGGAAACTTTTTGAAAGTTCGCCTTTGGCAATGAGTTTTGTGGGGAATGATGGGAATATTGAACTTTCGAATAAAAGTTTTAGCAAACTATTTGGCTATGATAAAACTGATTTACCTACTATACAGCAATGGTGGATAAAAGCTTACCCAAACGAAGATTACCGTAAATTAGTGCTTCAGCAATGGAACGATGCATTAGGTAAGGCCAGTAAATCAAATGCTGATATAATACCAAAAGAAATACGAATAACCTGCAAAGATCAGACCCAGAAAGATGTGTTAGTTGGTGGGATTGCTTTTAACTCAGGGTTTTTGGCAACATTTATGGATGTAACTGAAAACAATAAGGCTATGAATGAAGTATTGAAAAGAGAAGAGTCTTTTCGGCTTTTATTTGAAAAAAATCCGCAACCCATGCTTATTTACGACCTTCAAACACTTGCAATTTTAGAAATTAATCAAACTGCTGTTGATTTTTACGGTTATTCGTATGATGAGTTTCTTCAAATGACTATCAGAGATTTACATCCGGAGGTTGAATTAGCACATTTTTTTAATTTAATAGAACAAACCCGTAAAGGCATAAATACAGATGGAATTTCGCGACATAAGAAAAAAAATGGCGAATTGGTATATGCCCAAATCATGTCGAAACCGGCACCAATTCTGGGCGAGCATGCTCGGCATGTGGTAATGGAAGATATTACTCAACGTATTAATGCTGAAAAAGAATTAAATCAAAAAGTAGATGAGCTGCTTCGGTTTCATGCACTAACTGTTGACCGTGAGCTGAATATGATAGCACTAAAGAAAGAAGTGAACGATTTGCGTTTGAAGATGGGTAAGGAACTAAAATACTCAATTCCAGAATGATTTGAAGATTAAAACCAATTACATGAAATCAAGAAATAAGATAATCTCGGATGCTATTTTCAAATTATATCAGTTGGATATTTCGAATTACGATGACACGTTTCTTCATACGTCTACAACAAAACGGATGATTGAAACAAATTCAAAAAGCATTGAAGAGTACTTAAAATTATTTGAAACCGAATCGACTGAAATCGGATTATTTGTAGAAGCACTTCAGGTAAATTACAGTGAATTTTTTCGTAATACGCTCACATTTAGTATTTTAGAAAGTATTATTATCCCTGAATTAGTTCAAAAGCATACAGATAAATCTGAAATCAGAATCTGGTCGGCGGCTTGTGCATCGGGGCAGGAAGTGTATAGCGTTTCTATGATTTTGAATGAGTATTTAACAGAGAAACAGACTGAATTTCGCATTTTTTCAACCGACATTGCATTAAATCAAGTGGAAGCCGCTAAAAATGGGAAATACAATATTTCGGCATTAGGAAATGTGAGTTTGAGAAGATTAAATCGATGGTTTGAGAAACAAGATGGCAATTACGGCGTGAAAAACATTTTAAAAGAAAAAATTGAATTTTCCACTTTCGACTTGTTGAATAAGCAGTACAATTGCCCGCCTACAAGTATTTTTGGAGGATTTGATTTGATATTTTGCTCCAATGTGTTGTTTTATTATAAGCCGGAGATTCGAAAAAAAATAATAGATAAACTGGGTAAAAGTTTGTCCACCCAAGGATATTTGATAACAAGCGAAACAGAACGCGACATTTTATGTCAACAAAAATTTCACGAAGTTTATCCGCAATCAGGCATATTTAAAAAAGTAAATCAACTAAAAAATCAACTACTATGAAGTTCTTTAAAGATTTAAAAATAAGTGTTCAGTTACTAATTGGTTTTGGCTTTATGTTTTTGATAGTCATATTTTTAGGCTTTGTATCTTATGAACAAGCACGCAAACTTAATGAACAGACTGAGATTCTGTATAACCATCCGTTTAAAGTACGTCAATCAATTGATAATCTGAAAAACCAAGTGATGAGTATCCGAATAGCTACTCGTGATTTGTTAATTGAGGATAATCCAACACTTAAAATTAAGATTGAACAATCCATTAAAAATTCAGAGGCCATAATCGCAGCCGATTTTGAAGTTTTACACAGTCAGTTTATGGGTTCAAAAAAAGAGTTGGATGATGTACGAACTGCCTTTATTAACTGGAATTCGGTTCGCGAAGAAGGCGTTAAGTTGATAGAGAAAGGACAAGTTGATTCCCTAAAGCGAAGTTTACAATCAACGGGACTTATCGGACAGCATTATCAAAAACTACTTAGCGAGATAAACGATGTGGAGACTTTTGCGATTAACAAAACCGACGAATTATACATAAAATCCACAGAAATAAAAGAACAACTGAATAGGCAACTGATTTTATTTGTGTTTTTAATATTAATACTCTTAGCTTTAATTGCCTATGTTGTGGTTGCGTCTATCCGAAAACCCATAAAAGAGCTAAATAGGGCTTCGAAGCAATTCGGAAGTGGCGATTACAGCACCCGAAGCCAAATAATCTCAACCAATGAGTTTGGTGAGCTTTCCAATTCGTTTAATTTGATGGTTGAAAGTATTCAACGGACTAGCGAATTAACAAAAAAAACTACCAAATTATCTGAATTAATGCTGTTGGAAGAAAATCCGAAAGATTTCTTTGAATTAGTATTACCTGCTCTGGCAAAGCATACAAATTCGCAATTGGTGGCTGTATATTTACTCAATGAAGATAAAACACACTATGTTCATTATCACTCGTTTGGGTTAGAAAAAAAATCGCATGTATCCTTTTCTGTCAATTTGTTGGAAGGCGAGTTTGGAGCTGTCATTTCAACCCGTAAAATGCAACGAATCAAGAAAATACCTATCGATACTCAATTTAGCTTTCAGACAGTATCCGGCAAAATAATTCCAAGAGAAATCATATCAATTCCTATTGTTTCGGGAAGTGAAATGATTGCAATAGTTTCATTAGCCAGTATCCGGTCATACAGCGATGAAACAATAAATCTTCTCGATACAATTTTAACGCCATTGAGTACCCGAATTGCAGGCGTTTCATCGTATCAGAAACTACAGGATTTATCCAAAAGACTAACCAAACAAAACTCCGAACTTGAAATTCAGAAAAATGAATTGAGTGCCCAATCGGTAGAACTTTTGGAACAAAACCGTGAATTGGAAATACAGAAAAGGCAATTACGTGAAGCCAGCCAGCTGAAAACCAATTTTTTAGCCAATATGAGTCATGAACTTCGCACACCATTAAATTCAGTAATTGCACTTTCGGGTGTATTGAGTCGCCGACTAACAGACAAAATTGGTGTGGATGAATATAGTTACCTTGAAGTTATAGAACGAAACGGTAAACATTTACTTTCGCTCATAAATGATGTGTTGGATATTTCACGCATCGAAGCAGGCCGGGAAGAAATAGAGCTTATTCAGTTCAATACCAACAACATGATTGACGAAATTGTGGCAATGATACAGCCTCAGGCAAAAGAAAAAAATATAGAACTCATTCAAAGCCCTAATTCACAGTCGGTTTTGATACATACAGATAGGAACAAAACCCGTCATATTTTGCAAAATCTGATAGGGAATGCTGTAAAATTTACCGAAAAGGGAAAAGTGGAAATAGCGGTTCAGAAAATCAATGAAAAAGTAGAAATATCAATACAGGATACCGGAATTGGAATTTCCGAAAAAAATATTTCACATATTTTTGATGAATTTCGTCAAGCCGATGCTAGCACTTCCAGGCGCTATGGAGGCACGGGGTTGGGACTTGCAATAGCCCGAAAATATGCACATCTGCTGGGTGCTGAAATTGCCGTGACAAGTACGCAGGGAAAAGGTTCGACCTTTACTCTGATTCTTCCAATAGAATACTCGGAAAAAAATATAGTATCCGAAACCTTAGAACCAATACAGCAGCTGAATAGATTTACATTCGATAAACCGATAATTTCAACTGTAAAAAATTCAAAAACAATATTATTGGTGGATGATAGTGAGCCGGCAATAATACAGATGAAGGATTTTTTAATGGAAAGCGGCTATAATATAAAAGAAGCACATAATGCTACCGAAGCACTCGAACTGATTGATTTTGAATTGCCCGATGCTATGATTTTAGACCTCATGATGCCAGATATAGATGGATTTTCGGTACTTCAAATTTTGCGGGAATCGGATAATACAGCACATATTCCGATTTTAATACTCACTGCCAAACACATTACCAAAGCTGACCTTGCCCATTTGAAACGAAATAATATTCAGCAACTGATTCAAAAAGGCGATGTAAATAAAAATGAATTACTTAAGGCTATTGAAAGTATGCTTTTTGTAACTCAACCAGTTAAACCTATATTGCCTATACAGTCTATTAATGGCAAGCCAAAGGTTTTAATAGTGGAAGATAATGTTGATAATATGATAACCGTAAAAGCAATAATTGGCAATAAATATGAAATTGTGGAGGCCGTAGATGGTAAAGAAGCGGTAACGATGGCTAAAAAACATCTTCCTCACTTTATTCTTATGGATATTGCGCTGCCCGGAGTTGATGGAATACAAGCGTTTAAAAAAATCCGTCAGATTGGCGAACTCCAGCATGTACCAATAATTGCACTTACGGCCAGTGCCATGACTTCCGAACGCGAAACCATTTTAGCTTTTGGATTTGATGCATACATAGCCAAACCAATTGACGAAAAAGAATTTTTTCAAACCATAGACCGCGTACTGTTGGGAAAATAAAACTGAAACCTACATAAAAAATAACAAACCAATTTAGCTCTTACATTATATTTTTTAATAATTTAAAATATGGATAGTAAAAAAATAAAAATACTTGCCATCGATGATAATTTCGACAACCTGATAACCATTCAAGCATTGATACTGGAATCATTTCATCAAGCCAATGTGCAACTGGCTTTGAGTGGCATGGAAGGACTGGCAATTGCCGAAACTTTTCTGCCCGATGTTATTCTTCTGGATATAATTATGCCTGAAATGGATGGTTATGAAGTATGCGAAAAAATTAAGGCTAATCCCATGCTTTGCAATATACCGGTGGTATTTGTTACAGCACTGAAAGGCGATAAAGAAAGCCGAATTAAAGCCCTGGAGGTTGGAGCAGATGCATTTTTAGCTAAACCCATAGAACTTACCGAGCTGATTGCACAAATTAGAGCCATGGTAAAAATTAAGGCTGCTAATGAACTTAAGCTCGACGAAAATAAGCGTCTTTTGGCTTTGGTTGAAGAACGAACCAATGAGCTGAAAATGACACATTTGGCAACATTAAATTTGCTTGAAGACCTTAAAAATGAAAATCAAACACGAATAAATACAGAGGAAGCACTACGTGCAAGTGAAGCACTTTACAAATCAATTTTAGAAGCATCGCCCGATAATATAACCGTAACAGATTTGGAAGGCAATATACAGATAATTTCGCCCATAGGGTTAAATTTAATTGGTTATAAAAACGATGAATTGATTATTGGTCGGAACATTACGGAATTCCTTGTCCCTGAAGACATTGGAAGAGCCATGCAGAACCTGCAAGGAATGTTTAACGGGGTATTTAATGGACCGGAAGAATATAAAATAATTTCGCTTGAGAAACAAATTATAGAGGTAGAAATTAATGCCGAATTTGTGCGCGATACAGATGGAAACCCAACTCAATTTGTTTTTGCAATTAGAGATATTACGGAGCGCAAAGAAGCTCAAAAAGCATTGCGTGAAAGCGAAGAAAAATACCGCCTCATAACGGAAAAAATCAGTGATGTAGTGTGGTTGATGGATTTGAAAGGAAAAAGTTTGTTTGTATCCCAATCAATCGAAAAATTTACCGGATTTACAGTTGAAGAGTACCTTAAGCAATCTATTTCCGATAGATTTACACCCGAGTCGGCTGCTGTGGGAATTAAAATGTTGAATGATGAAGTCAAGAATTTCAATCTCGAAAATTTGAAAACGAAGGAGTTTAAGGAAACTTTAATTCTTGATTATAAGTGTAAAAACGGGAGTGTAAAAACGGGCGAATTGTTAATCACTCCGTATTATGACGAACAAGATAAACTAATTGGTATTCACGGAGTTACCAGAGATATAACCGACAGAAAAAACTCTGAAAAAGCATTGTTAGAGAGCGAGTTAAAGTATCGCACATTGGTTGAAAACTCACCCAATGGAATTGCAATTTATCAACAAGGCAAGTTTGTATATGTAAACAAAACGGGGCTTGAGATATTTGGAACTTCGGAGCAAAATAGCCTGATAGGGAAGCCTGTGCTTTCAATAGTTCATCCCGATAGTCTTGAGCAAGTAATTAAGCGGATGACTGAAGTTAGTCAAGGCAAACAAGTGCCGCCACTCGAAGAAAAACTGGTACGATCAGATGGCAGCGTGTTTTATGCCGAAGTAACGGCATTGGGAACAACTTTTAACGGCGAGCCTGCCGGTCAGGTTATTGTAAATGATATTACTGAACGTAAAATGATTGCCGAAGAGTTGATAGAAAGTGAAGACAGATACTATAAGTTCGTAAACAATAATGACGATTTGATTTTTATAAAAGATGATCAATTCCGGTTTATAATGATTAACGACGCAGTGGCTCAGTTTTTTGGAAAAACCAGGGAGGAAATTATTGGCAAAACAGATGATGAATTGAATGATGAAGAATCTAACGCATTTTGTAGATCCTCCGACATCACAAGTTTACAATCCGATAAACCGATTATTATTGAAGAAGTATTAAAAGGGAGAACTTACGAAACCACAAAGTTCCCAATAAGTCTAAAAGGAAACTCAAAGGGCATTGGTGGTATATTGCATGACATTACCGACCGCAAAGAAGCCGAAGACCGGTTAATGTATGTGGCCAGGCTGTATGCCTTTTTGAGTCAAATTAACAAAACGATAGTGAGTGCAAAAAACGAGACTGAACTTTTTGATTCAATTTGTCGCTCGGCAATTGACTTTGGGAAATTCAGAATGGGTTGGATTGGCATTTACAATGAAGAAAAAAAACAAATTATACCACACAGTTTTGCCGGAGTGGATAATGGCTATTTGAATATTTTAAAAATTGATCCTTTTGACCCAATTCATGGCAATGGACCTACCGGTAGGGCATTTCGCGAACAAAAACTTATTTTCTGTAACGACGTTGCCAATGACCCCATGATGGCAACTTGGAAAACCGATGCACTTAACCGTGGCTATTGTTCATCCTTTGCTTCACCCATATTGCGAAACGGCAAGATATTTGGCACTTTTACCTTGTACGCCAGCGAAATAAACTTTTTTGACGAAGAAGAACAAAAATTATTACATGAAATAACCCAAAACATATCATTTGCAATAGATTCCTTTGAAAATGCCAAGGAAAAACAAGAGGCAGAAACACTATTAAAAGAAAGTGAAGAAAAATACCGGAATTTAATGGAAAATTCGCCGGAAGGAATTACTATTTATGTGGATGGAAAAATAGTATATATTAATAAAGAAGCTGTGAGGCTGATGCGTGGTGTGGATAAAACCGAATTATTGGGCAAATCAATTATTGAATTTATTCATCCTGAAAATCAGGAACTGATTATTGAACGCATGAAACTGGTGGCGACTGCACCAATTAACACTATTTTCCCTTCAGTTGAAGAAAAATACATCCGACTGGATGGCACTGAAGTATCTGTAGAAATTAAAGTAATGCCAATTTTGTACGAAGGAAATCCGGCAATTCAACTATCGGGACATGATATTACCGACCGCAATGAAGCTGAATTGGCGCTTGAGCAAAGCCGAATGGAATTGATGGCAATTTACGACAATGCACCGGTAATGATGTGTGTGATTGACGAGAATAGAAAAATAATATTTGCCAATCAATCGTTCACTGTCTTTTCAAACAAATCGCTTCCTGATGTGCTTGATGGTCATGCCTGTGGCATTTTTAACTGTATAAATTCATTTGACCATCCGCTGGGATGCGGTTTTGGAGCAAATTGTGTTAAATGCTCACTCAGGCTAGCATTAGAAGGTACCATGCGAACCGGAAAAGGCTATAAAAACGTTGAATATCAAACTGTTTTAATACATGACGAAAAAAAATCAAACGTTTCTTTACTCGCTTCAACAGCTCTGCTTGACTCCCAAAATTCAAAACGAATTTTGCTTTGTTTGATAGACATTACCGAACGTAAAATGACCGAGGAAGCATTGCAAAAAAGTGAAACTTTGCTCCGTACGTTTATCGATAATTCACCATTCGAAATATGGGCCCGAGACAATAACAATGTGGGGATACTCGAAAATAAAAAACTTACCGAACATTTTGGATCAATAATAGGTATAACTCCCGAAACGGACACACGTGTGAGCAATGAAATTAAAGATTTATGGATTCGAAATAACAAGCGGGTATTTGATGGCGAGATTCTGAACGAAGAGATTGAATTTGATGTGCTTGGAGAATCACGGATATTCCAGCAAATATGTTTTCCAATTATTTCGGAAAGTAAAACCATGGGAATTGCCGGATTTAATATCGATATTACCGACCGTAAAATGGCTGAACAGAAAATTTTGGAAAGCAATATGCGATTTGAAATGGCAGCTAAAATTGGCAATTTGGCATGGTGGGAAATGAATTTACATACCAAAAAGGTGCTGTATGGAAGTAATAAAATTGATATGTTAGGCTTCGATGCCCAAAATTTCACTAGCTATGAACATTTTGTACAACTTATTCATCCCGACGATGTAGAAAAATGTAATGCTTTAATGTTAGATCATCTTTTAGGAAAAACAGAGAAATACGAAGTTGAATTTCGTATGCGAACTGCTTCAGGCAACTACAAGTGGATTTACGATGTTGGTTCTGTTTCAAAACGCAATGCAGAGGGCAAAGCACTCAAAGTATCGGGACTGACACTGGACATTACGGACCGAAAAATATCGCTTCAAGCCTTGCACGAATCACAAGAACAATTAATCAAATTTGCGGCTCATCTTCAGAATATTAGAGAAGAAGAACGCAGTAATTTGGCTCGCGACATTCATGATGATTTAGGGCAGATTCTTATTGCCATGAAAATAGATTTGGGATTATTGAAGCAAGTAGCGTTAAATAATATTCAAACTACCAAGTACAATGATATAAAAATGAAATTTGAGGATTTGAGTATTCTTGTTGACAATACCTTGAAATCAGCACGACGTATAATGACTGACCTTAGACCCGAAGTACTTGATTTATTGGGACTTATTGAAACCGTAAAACAACATTTAAAGAACTTTGAAGAGCGGCATAAGGTTTCGTGTCAATTTATTAATAATACCACAACGCTTCAATTAAATTCGCAGCAATCAGTTGCTTTGTATCGTATTGTGCAAGAGGCACTTAACAACATATCGAAACATGCAAAAGCAAGTGTGGTAAAAGTTGTTTTAGACCAAAAAAACGAAAATATTTCACTCCAAATTTCGGATAATGGACAAGGTTTTGACATGAAAGATAAAAAGAAAACCGATTCGTATGGATTGCTTGGAATCAAAGAGCGTGTGGTTTTGCTGAATGGAGAGCTCGAAATTTTAAGTAAGCCGGGCAATGGAACAAGCATTCAGGTTTGGTTTAAAACTAATCAGCAAAATGATTCAGCAAATTGAAAATGAAAGCGTTTCAAAGTGTTAATTATTGTAACAATTCCAATCATTAACGTTATTTATGTTAATGTATCGAGTTGAGAAACTGAATTAACTGCTATTTATTTTTTGTATTAATTTTAGATATTTGTGGCATTCTTTGCTACAAAATACAAGCACCCGAAAAGTTTAAATTATAAATCACAATTAACTTCTGTTCATTTAGGCTTTAAAAGCCTACTTATTAAAACTCAAAAAACCTCAACTCAAGCGTTGGGGTTTTTTGAGTTTATTACAAAATTCATTCCTGTCGTAAATTCTCCAGTCAAAATGAATAAAACACTACATTTCACTATGTATCAATGATTTAAATAGTGCTATATTTGAAGTCAAATTATTAAGTTTAAATGAATATTTTAGTGATTTTTACATTCAAATTCATTTTACTTGTTAAAGAAAAGCAATGGAACCGGAAGCAGCAGTAATAACTAAAGAAGAAAAATCAATTTTGAACGACATCCAATTTACGGATATTTTTGATATAAATGAAATTCAGCGGATGCAAGATTTGTTTTCGGATGCTACCGGTGTGGCATCCCTTATTACACATCCTGATGGTACTCCGATAACCCAAGCAAGTAATTTTTCAAATCTCTGCAAATTGGTTCGTACTTCTGAAAAAGGGCAATTAAACTGCATAAAATCAGACGCTTACATTGGTTCTCAGAATCCGGGCGGTATAACCATTAAACAATGCCTGAGTGCGGGGCTGTGGGATGCCAGCGTGGGAATACATGTTGAAGGAAAACACATAGCCAGTTGGTTGATTGGGCAGGTTAGAACACAGGGAGTTGATATTTTGAAAATTATTAACTATGCCGACGAAATTGGAGTGGACCGCGAGAAATACCTCGAAGCACTTAACAATGCTCCGATAATGAGCATTGAGCGTTTCCAGAGCATTGCCAATATGCTTTCGGTTTTTGCCAATGAATTGACTCAGAAAGCATTTCGCAACAATGAATTTAACGCTAATATTGCTGAAAAAGAACGAGTTAATGCGCTACTTCATAAAAGCGAAGAATCGCTATCTATTACTTTAAACTCGATAGCCGATGCCGTTATTTCGACCGATATTTCAGGAAATGTGATAAAAATGAATCCGGTAGCTGAAAATCTTTGCCAGTGGTATGAATGCGAAGCAATAGGTCAATCAATTAATAAGATTTTTAAGCTTTACAATTCAAAAACGAACCTGCCAATCGAAAATCCAATTGAAAAGGTAATTCGAACCGGAAAGACTCTCGAATTGTCAAATCATGCCGTATTGACTTCTAAACATGGAAAACAAATGCACATTTCAAATAGTGCAGCTCCAATTAAAAACAAAGAGGGTCAAATTTGCGGGGCTGTATTGGTATTCTCTGATATTACTGAAAAATATCTAAGTGAGGAAGCAATAAGGCAAAGTGAAGTAAGATACAGGGGGTTAATGAACAACTTAAATTCAGGTATTGTAGTTCACGAAGCTGACACATCAATTTCATTTAACAATTCACAGGCGTCAGTATTGCTGGGCCTAAGCTCCGATCAACTTCAAGGCAAGAAAGCCATAGACTCAGAATGGAAATTTGTAGATGAAAACGAAAGCACATTAGCCGCAAGTGAATATCCGGTAAATCGGATTTTAAAATACAAGAAACCAATCAAAGATCAGGTTTTAGGCATTTGCCAATCGAGTAATAAAGAGATTGTGTGGGTTAATGTAAATGGTTTTCCTGTATTTAAATCAAACTCAGAGATAAGCCAGATAATTGTAAGTTTTGATGATATAAGCATTCAAAAAAGAAATGCTGATAAACTAAAAGAAAAAGAAAAATTTTTGTTGGCAACTCAAAAAATTGCCAAACTTGGGTCATATATTTTTGATTTAAAAACGCTTCACTGGGAAAGTTCACAATTGCTGGATGAAATTTTTGGTATCGATACCGATTATGAAAAAACAATGCACAGTTGGCTGTCCATTATACATCCAAACTGGCAAAAAGGTATGGAAAACTATTTGGAATTTGAGGTTTTAGGGAAGAAACATTTATTTGACAGAGAATATAAAGTTATTCGGATAAATGATAAATCTGAACGCTGGGTGCATGGTATGGGTGAATTAGTATTTGATAAATACGGTAATGCCATCAAATTAATTGGTACCATACAAGATATAACCGACCGAAAGCAGAATGAAGAGAAACTTCAAAAAAGCGAAGAGAAATACCGCAATATATTTGAAAATGTACAGGATGTTTTTTATCAGGTGAATCTGCAAGGTAAAATATTTGAATTAAGTCCATCGGCCAAAAATTATTCCGATTTTTTTGATTACGAAAAAACAGCCGATGTGTATATTCAAGATTTGTATGCAAATTTAGAAGACCGTACAAGATTTCTTGAAATTATACGCAAAGAAGGCGAAGTTAGGGATTATGAATTGGATTTGATAGGAAAAAAAGGGCAGTTAAAACATGTTTCAATCAATGCAAAATTAATTTGGGATAAATTTGGAAACCCATCGCATATAAATGGTGCGCTCAGAGACATTACCAAACGTAAAATGGCTCAGGATGCATTGCTTGAAAGTGAAAATTTTCTGAAAGAAATCCAATCCATTGCTCGCATAGGTAACTGGACGCTTGATTTTGAAACGGAAACCTGGAAAAGTTCGGAGGTATTGGACCAGATTTTTGGGTTTGATAACACGAGTGCAAAAAGCTTAACTACCCTGAGTTCAGTAATTCAAGCAGATTGGCTGGAAGAGTTGACTAATTATTTTTATAAAACCGTGCTGGCTAATCATGTGAAATTTGATAAGAAGTTTAAAATCATTCGTTTAAATGACAAAGCCGAACGCTGGGTGCACGTAATTGCTGAATTGAAAACCGATGCAAACAACCGCCCAAAAGTAATGATTGGTACAGTTCAGGATATAACTTTACGAAAAAATTCCAAAGAAGCACTTCGTAAAAGTGAAGAATTATATCGCTCCATATTGAACGCTTCGCCCGACGACATTACAGTAACAGATTTAGAGGGAAAAATTATTATGGCTTCGCCAAAGGCATATACATTATTCGGGTTTAAAAGCGATGACGAAATTATTGGACACAATGCACTCGAAAACATAATACCTGAAGACCAACTCAGAGCACAAGAAAACATAAAATCAATTGCAGGCGGAAAAAACCTTGGTCCTCAAATGTTTAAGTGCCTTCATACCAATGGAAGTATTGTGGAAGTGGAGGTAAATTTTCAGTACATACTCGACAGAAATAATGAACCTTATGGATTTGTATTTATCATCCGTGACATTTCTGAACGCAAAAAAAACGAAGAAGCCTTGCGAAAATCGCAAAAAGCCCTGAAAAAATTTGCTGCACATTTACAAAATGTACGCGAAGAAGAACGAAACTCATTAGCCAGGGAAATTCATGATGATTTAGGTCAAATTTTGATTGCCATGAAAATTGACTTGGGACTCTTGAGTCAAAGAGTGCTTAAAATAGTTGATAATAAGCATTTTACAGATGTCAAAACCCAATTTGATGCATTATACAGTTTAGTTGACAATACCTTAAAATCGGCTCGCAGAATAATGACTGATTTAAGACCGGAAGTGCTTGATATGCTTGGGTTTACAGATACAGTGAAGCAACATTTAGCGAATTTTGAAGAACGACATAAAATTAAATGCATTTTCGATAATCAATTAACTAATTTACAATTAAATACAGATAAATCAGTAGCATTGTTTCGCATTGTACAAGAAGCGCTTAATAATGTATCAAAGCATTCACGAGCCAGTCAGGTAATCATCAGGCTATCAATTTTAAAAGAAATACTAAGCCTTGAAGTCATTGATAATGGAATTGGTTTTGAACAAAATGAAAAGAAAAATCCCGACTCGTATGGTTTGATGGGAATGAAAGAGCGGGTATATATTTTGGATGGACAACTGGAAGTGAAATCGATAAAAAATGAAGGAACATGTGTAAAAGTAACCATGCCTTATCCATAATTATACTCTTAAATTTAAAAATAAATTAATCAATAAAACTCTACTTTTATGACAAAAGTAATAATCGTCGATGATCACGAAATAATGCGTGAAGGACTAAAACGTATTTTGAACGATGAAGCCGACATGAAGGTGGTTGGCGAAGCAAACAATGGGAACGATGTATTAAAATTAATAGCAGATACTGACTGCGATATTTTATTACTCGATTTAAATATACCGGGACGCAGAGGCAGTGAATTAATAGAAGAAGTAAAAAAGAAAAAACCAAAGATTCATATTCTGATATTGAGTATTAATCCCGAAGATTATAATGCTTTATCGCTTCTCAGATCGGGTGCATCAGGCTATTTGTGTAAAGACACAGCATTAAAAGAGTTGGTAAAAGCCATTCGGAAAGTACTTGTGCATGGTCGGTATTTAAGTTCAAACCTGGCCGAACAGTTGGCGTATGATGTATTGGTTGACAATACAAAAACTCAACGTAAACTTACCAGTCTGGAAAATAATATTATGTTGCTCATAGCCAAGGGAAAAGAATATTCCGACATAGCTTCTGAATTAACCTTGAGCGTAAATTCGGTTACTGCATGCCGCAGAAAAATTCTTGAAAAACTTCATTTTAAAAACAATGTGCAGTTGACTCATTATGTAATTAAAAATAATTTACTAACAAATTAGTTTGTTTTTTGTAACTTTAGGGTAACATGACCGAATTACAAAGAACGTATTTTAACCAAATAATTATAAATTTCTACAAATAAAGAACAATTTGTAGTATTAGCTTGTTTAAATATCTGATAGTATTGTGTTTAATAAAAATAAATTATTACATTTGCAAGCAACATTTTATGGAAATAGCAGACAAATATCATATTTCAAGTGAAAATTAAAATAACTTAGCAAAAAACTAACTAATAAATATAATATTATGATAAATGTATTCATTGTCGACGATCACGAAATCATTCGCGAAGGATTAAAAAAAATTTTAAAGGAAGAATCTGATTTAAAAGTAGTGGGAGAAGCTCAAAGCGGAGATGAAGTACTAAAAAATCTGAAAAATATAGATTGTGATATCATGTTGTTGGATATGAATATGCCCGGCAGAAGTGGACTTGAATTACTTGCCGACCTAAAAGAGTTAAGACCTGAGCTTCACATTTTGGTATTGAGCATACATCCCGAAGATAAATTTGCACTACGTACTTTAAAGGCAGGAGCAGCCGGTTATTTGTGTAAAGACACAGCTTTGGATGAATTGGTAGTAGCCATTCGGAAAGTATACAGCAAAGGTCGATATTTAAGCACCACCTTAGCCGAACAACTTGCATTTGATTTTATGCCTGATAAAAATCAATTACCTCACGAAACCCTTTCAAACAGAGAACAAGAGATAATGTTTATGCTTGTTGCCGGCAAAAAAGTAAAAGACATTGCCAAAGATTTAAGTCTCAGCATTAGTACCGTTTTTACGTACCGTGTTCGCATTTTTGAAAAATTAAAAATCAAAAGTAATGTTGAGTTAACACATTATGCCATTTCGAACAAATTAGTGGATTAGTGTTGCGAAATTTATTGTAGCAATTTCTATTACAATATTCTTTTAAAAAATGAGAAGAAATTTAAGTTTTTTAGTTTAACCCCCAAACCCAAAAAACTGGAATAAATGACAAAAATCCCTTGTTGATTAAGCAAAATGCTTTAACAATGAGGGATTCTATTTCCTTGCTAAATCCAAATTTAAAATCCAACAAATCAGCAAAATAATCATAATAAACTGACTTAAATGTAAAATTTATGTCGTTAAATTAATATTTTTTTATTCTTTTAAACATTTCACAAATTTTGTTGTTCTATAGTCAGAAATAAAATGTAGTAAAAACTACATATATATGTCGAAATAATACCAGTTAATCAATTATTATTACTATCTTTGTCCCGTTTTTCGACAAGTGCAAAGCACATGTAATTTAGACACTAAGATCTTGACAAATAAAATCAATTACAGAATACGTATGACCCTAAAAGTCAGTACATTACAAAATAAAAAAGTGAACCGTTTCATTTGCTTGATTCGCGAATTACTTCAGCCACTAAGAACAGTTTTAAAACAAAATTTTTATTTTATTGAAAACTTTAGTTCTGGGAGTAGTCGATTTATAGTTTTTTCACTTTTATTATTGGTTGCTACCACATCAATTAAGGCAGCCAATAAATATTCCGTAGCTTCCGGTAACTGGAATGCAACCTCTACATGGTCAAATAGCACCGGAGGTCCTGCGGGTGCCACTGCTCCTGTAGCCGGCGATATAGTTTATATTGAAGGAGGTAGAACTGTAACTACCACTGCAACTGCTGCCTGCGCCGATGTGAATATTGCGGCAGGTTCTGCACTTTCCATAAACGGTTTTAATTTTACATCTACCGGTACAACGACCATCAGTGGTACATTAACTCATACAAGTACAAATGCAAGCAAAACATTTAATAATGTTGTAATTTCCGGAGGTACATGGGTAAATAATGCAAGTGAAACATACGCTATCAATTCTTTATCACTATCAGGTGCCACTATAAATGGTAGTGCAACCACAAGTATATTTAATATTGCCACCACATTAACTGTTGCAGCAGCCACTACCAACACATTAAATGGTTTGAATTTAACCGTAACAGGTGCAACAACTGTGAGCGGGACACTTAATTTTGCCAGTACTGCCGGCAATAAAACATTTACTGGTTTAGTAACAATAAATAACACCGGTACTATTAACAATAATACCGTAAATGAAGCTTTAACTTTTCAGGGTGGAATCACAAACAACGGTGGAACATTAAATGCAGGAACCGGAGTATATACATTTAGCACAAACAGCCAGGCTTTAAACGGAATTTTTACAATTCCAAATGTAACTGTTACTGGTGGTGCTGTAACCTTGACCAATAACGGAACGTTGAATGTTTCTACTGCATTGACAGGTACCGGAATTTTATTAAATCCGGCAACAGGGATACTCAACCTGGGTGGAACAGCTACCATTACAACCTTAACAGCTACTGCGGTTGGGAACACCGTAAATTACAACGGCGCGGCACAAACCGCTAAATCAACGACTTATAACAATTTGATTTTATCGGGTTCGGGGACTAAAACTACCACTGCTATTACCGTGAGTGGTATTCTCTCCATTGAAGGAACAGCAAGCATTTCGGCTGCACCAACATGGTCGGGGACAGCATATACACTGCAATACAAAACAACAGATGCACACACTGCCGGTGCTGAATGGCCAAATCCGTTTACAGGAAGTGGCGGAGTAATAATAGCCAATACGGCAGGATCGCTAACAATGAATTCAGCAGAGGTCTTTAGTACATCTGTTCCGCTAACCATAAATTCGGGTTCGACATTAAATACCGCTAATTTTCAACTTACATTTGGTGGTAATTTTATCAATAATGGTGGCACTTTCAGTGCCGGGAGTTCGGCAATAACAATTACCGGAACTGCCACACAAAATATTGCCGGGTTTACAACTACCGGTGCCGTGTCGGTTACCAAAACTGCCGGCATAGCTACTTTGGGTGGAAATGTCAGTGCATCAAGTCTGACTTTAAACGGAACAGGAGGATCTCTAAATTCGGGTATAAGTTTATCTCACACAGTATCCGGCAATGTACTATTGACTGCAGGAACATTAGATGGCTCATCAAGCACCTTTAATGTGGGAGATCGGAAGAGCACACGTCTGAACTCCAGTCACCTGAAGCTAT
>CAZEEB010000016.1:0-19793 GCA_964511245.1 uncultured Paludibacter sp. | reverse complement strand
TTATCGTGAGTCCGACAAGCCTTTTTGTAATATCTTTTTAATTTGACAATATACACAGGTGTTACATCTCACGATTAGCTAATCTGCAAGTGCCACCACCAAAATTTATTTACTGTCAAAACTGTGTTCATTTCTTTTTGTTTGATCTATGGGTGCAAAGATGATAAATTATTTTTATTTGTGCAAGGAAAATATTACTTTTTCAATTAAACAAGTTGAAATAAGTTTTGTTCAGCACATTCTCAACCATTTTTAAGGACTCATTCGTAACAAGTTATATAATTCTATTAATTTGTTCTAAGGGTTTTCGTTATTCAGTTTTTTTTCCGAACTTTGCAGACTTAAAAATACGAAACAAACGGGGGTAATTTTAAGGAATAATTAAAGTGAAAGATACAAAATACATTTTCGTTACCGGTGGAGTAACTTCATCGCTAGGCAAAGGAATTATTGCCGCATCACTTGGTAAGTTATTGCAAGCCAGGGGTTTTAGAGTTACTAACCAAAAACTTGATCCTTATATTAATGTTGATCCCGGAACGCTCAATCCATACGAGCATGGTGAATGTTTTGTAACAGTAGATGGTCATGAAGCCGATCTTGATTTAGGCCATTATGAACGATTTTTAGGTGTTGAAACTCACAAAGCCAACAATGTTACCACTGGCAGGATATATCAAAACGTTATAAATAAGGAACGTAGAGGCGATTATTTAGGAAAGACTGTTCAAATAATTCCACATATCACCGATGAAATAAAGCGCAATATCAAATTACTGGGTAATAAAGGTGATTTTGATTTTGTAATTACTGAACTTGGTGGCACAGTGGGTGATATTGAATCCCTGCCTTATATTGAAAGTGTTCGTCAATTAAAATGGGAACTTGGTAAAAACTGCCTTATCATTCACCTTACTTACGTACCCTATTTGGCAGCTGCAAAAGAACTAAAAACAAAACCTACTCAGCATTCTGTAAAAGCATTACAAGAACAAGGTGTGCAGGCCGATGTTTTGGTGCTTCGAACGGAACATAATATTTCGGCAGATATTCGAAAAAAAGTTGCTTTATTTTGTAATGTCGAGGCCGGTGCTGTCATGCAATCCATCGATGTTCCAACCATTTATCGTGTGCCATTAAATATGCAACAGGAAAAATTGGATGAGGTGGTACTTACAAAAATGGGTTTTGATTTGACAAAAACGCCTGAAGCTGATATGGAAAAATGGACTGCTTTTGTCGAAAAACTCGAAAATGCAACTGATGAAGTTCACATTGCAATTGTTGGTAAATATGTTCAACTGCCTGATGCTTATAAATCTATAATCGAATCCTTGCTTCATGCAAGTGCTTATAATAATAAAAAATTAAAACTCGAACTTATTTTGTCTGACAAATTGTCAGAAGAAAATGTAGAGAAAAAGCTACAAAAAGTAAATGGCATTGTTGTTGCACCAGGATTTGGACAACGGGGCATGGATGGTAAATTTGCGGCATTAAAGTTTGCTCGGGAGCATAATATTCCTTGTTTGGGAATTTGTATGGGTATGCAAACCATGTCTATTGAGTTTGCAAAAAACGTGCTTGGATATGCTGATGCAAATAGTACCGAGATAGATCCAAATACAACCAATAATGTGGTTGATATTATGGACGAACAAAAAAACATTCTCGATCTGGGTGGAAGTATGCGACTTGGAGCATTTAAATGTAAATTAAAAAAAGGTTCTAAAGTATTCGATATCTATCAAAAAGAGAATATTAGCGAACGACACCGACATAGGTATGAATTCAATAATATTTACAAAGCGGAATTCGAAAAAAACGGTATGATATGTAGCGGTATGAATGTAGAATCTGATTTAGTTGAAATTATTGAGCTTAATTCACATAAATGGTATATAGGGGTTCAGTTTCATCCTGAGTATAGCAGTACAGTTGTAAATCCACATCCGTTGTTTATAAGTTTTATCAAAGCTGCAATAGAAAAATAGAAGTCTATAAATCCTTGCTGAAAGGATATTATTCAATGGCTTAAAAAAAATAATACTAATTTAAAGCCCCATATATAAGAATCGGGGCAGTAAGAATATATATATGGATAAAAATACGATTTTAGGGTTTGTACTAATAGCATTAATTGTTATCGGATTCTATCAAATTAACAAACCAAGTGAAGCCGACCAAGCAAGAATTAAACATTACAACGATTCAATAGCACTGGTAGAACAAAATAAAGCCGAAGCAGTTAAAAATCTTCCAAATGGAGGAATAGTTAAAGATTTAAGCACAAAAAACGATTCCATATCAAAAGGCAACAATAGTGACACTTTCGGTGAATTTGCAATTGCATCAACCGGCGAACAGAAATTTTACAGCATTGAGAATGAATTGATTAAAATAACTATTAGCAATAAAGGTGGTCGAGTTTCGGCAGTTCAATTAAAAAAATACAGCAAGCGGGATTCACTAAATAAATCGTTGCCCTTAATCTTATTTGATGCGAATGATAACAACATGGGATTTACTTTGGTAACTAATAATAATCGTGTGTTGAATAGTTCAAACCTCTATTTTGAACCTGTTTCAGGAATCACAAAAGATGCAAAAGGAAATCAGACCATTGTATTAAGATTGAAAACTACCGGTTCTGCCTACATTGATTTCACATATAGCTTGCCTGCTGAAAATTACATGCTAAATTTTGGCATAAAAGCCAGTAATATGAATTCAATCATGCCGGCAGGTACTAATTCGCTCGACATGCAATGGAATACCAGGATTCGTCAACAAGAAAAAGGTCGAAAATTTGAAGATAGATACTCATCCATCGAATTCAAATACCTGGCAGATGAAATAGAAAAACTAAGTGAAAGTAAAAACGACGAAAAAAAAATAAGCAATAAAGTTAAATGGATTGCTTTTAAAGATCAGTTTTTCAGCAGTATTTTAATTGCTGACGATGCCTTAAACTCCAGCACATTAAAAAGCACTCTCGAAGATGAAAACTCAGGATATTTAAAATTATATTCTGCTGAGATGACAGTTCCTTTTGATCCAACAGGAAAAACACCAACTACTTTTCGTTGGTTTTTTGGACCAAATCAGTTTAAAGTACTTGCAGCTTACGACAAAGGTGTGAGTGGCGATGCTGAATTAAAATTAAATAAACTAATCCCATTGGGTTGGGGTATCTTTGGTTGGATTAATCAGTACGTAATTATTCAAATGTTTAATTTCTTTAGCAAATACATCGGTAATTTCGGATTGATTATTCTGCTTTTAACATTGGTAATTAAAATCGTATTGTTTCCGCTGACTTATAAATCCTACGTTTCGAGTGCAAAAATGCGTGTATTGAAACCTGAGATTGATGAAATTAATGCTAAAATACCTGCTGAAAAAGCTGCTGAACGACAAAAGGCCACAATGGAATTATATAGTAAAGTAGGTGTGAGTCCGTTGGCTGGTTGTGTGCCATCATTGCTACAAATGCCCCTGTTATTTGCCATGTTTAGCTTTTTCCCGGCTGCTATTGAATTGCGCCAACAAAGTTTTTTATGGGCTACTGATTTATCAACCTATGATTCAATCATGACATTACCTTTTAACATCCCGTTTGGGTTTGGAAATCATGTCAGTTTATTCTGTTTGTTGATGACCGTTACTAATATTGTGTATACAAAACTTAATATGGCAAACACTACAACAGCCGATCAGCCCGGTGGTGCCATGATGAAGTGGATGATGTATTTGATGCCAGTTATGTTCTTATTTATGTTCAATAGTTATGCATCGGGCTTAAGTTATTATTATTTTATAGCAACTTTGATTTCAATAATTCAAACTTATGTTATTCGTGCTACAGTTGACGAAAAGAAAATTTTGGCACAACTTCATGCAAAACGCAATAGCAACAGTAAAAATCCGCCAAAAAAATCGGGTTTTATGGATAGGCTGGAGAAAATGCAACGCGAGCAACAAAAAGCAGTAAAATCACGTAAATAAAAAAATAAACTACTGAATATAAGCGCAATGTACAAATCTAAAATGTGCTTTGCGCTTTTTTTATAACCAAATATAAATCAAAATGAAAACAAATCGATATAAATTAATATTAGTTTTGAGTTTAATTCTACTTAGTATTTCATGTAGAAATCACAATCGATTTTCAATTGACACAAATAAAAATCGGGTAAATGTAACCATTCATCGCTTTGATAAAGATTTATTGACCATTGACACTTTACATTTTAATGAAGGTATTGACAGCTTATACCATCGATATCCCGAGTTTTTACCCATATTTACATCCGAAGTGCTTGATACCAATTATAGAGATACTGTGGCTGTGCGTAATTTATTTCATAAGTTCCTTACTGATACAGCTTTCATGGCTGTAAACAAAAAAACGTTGAAAACCTTTGATGATATTTCTGATATTCAAAAAAAAGTTTCAGATGCATTTACTTATATTCACTATTATTTCCCCGAAGTGAAATTACCTGATGTTTATTTCTATGTATCTGGATTCAATCGTTCAATTATGATGAATAGTAAAATGATTGGAATTGGTACTGACTACTATCTTGGAAGCGATTACCCAATTTATAAAAGCTTGACATACAGCTATATGCTTGAAAATATGCAACCCAAATTTCTACCTACTGATTTGGTGTCAGCAACTCTTTTCCGAATGTTTAGAATGAATAGTTCGGAATATAGGTTACTGGATAATATGCTGTTTAGAGGAAAAGTGTTGTATCTTATGTCGGTATTCATGCCTGACGAATTACCTGAAGCTATCATTGGATACAGTACTGAACAATTAAAATGGAGTAAAACCAACGAAAAGCAAATATGGGGAGCTATTATTGACCAAAAACATTTATTCTCGACGGACGTGATGTTGATAAAAAAATATATGAATGATGCTCCTTTTACTGCGCCCATATCACAAGAGTCGCCTGGCAGACTTGGTACTTGGATAGGTATGCAAATCGTGGAAAGCTACATGCGAAAAAATACGAATCTTACTTTACGTGATTTGATGAACGAGAATAATTACCAGAAAATGCTAGAATTATCTGATTACCGTCCCTGATTTCATTAATAATATTCCAAAAAAAAACCTGTATAAAAAACTTATACAGGTTTTTGCATTTTATGCACTTTCCGGATAAAATTTATACCGGACTAATTGCTTCGGAAGGACAAACATCAGCACAAGTGCCACAATCTGTACATACATCAGCATCAATAACATAAATATCGCCTTCTGCAATTGCTTCAACCGGGCATTCACTGATACATGAACCGCAAGCAATACAATCTTCTGAAATAACGTAAGCCATTTTTCTAAATATTTTTGGTTAGTACTAATTCGTTGTGCAAAAGTATAATTTTTTCCAGACCAAAAAAAACTTTTGCAGTATTTTTTTGAAAAAACGAATATATTAATTATTTGTTTAGTTAGAATGCAATTTTTTTACTTAATGCGATTAACTTAGCTAAATCTAGATTTAATTATAAAAAAAGCAGTATTTTAACAGACCTAATTCTAATTTGTTGCAATAGAAAAAATATTATGTAATTTGACTCTTGATTATTTGGTCATTATATTTTCCATATCTGCAAAAGTCTTTTGTTGTAAAACTTTTTGTTCTGGAGTTTCAATATCACGTCCGGCAAGACGGGTAAAAACATGGAGGGTTGAATTTTCCATTTCCACATCTACATTTCCTCCTGTAGAAGTGCGAATTCCTTTATAAATCATAACGGCACTGATTGGATCGGCAGTTTCGTCCTTAATGCTCTTGTAAACCTTTAAGTAAGTTCCTGTAGGCAAGCTAATTCCATCTTCCAAATCGGTTCGAGTAAGATCAATGAGTGCCATCAGTTGCTTAAGTGTTTCTTGCGGACGATACACATACCAGTGACCTTTTTCTCCATTCGATAAATCAACTGAAGTAAAGCCAAGCACAGGTCCCAGCAAACCAACTAATGTCAATGTTTTATTGGATGAAACCACAATGGGGTCTACTAGAAAAATTCCTTTGGGAAGAGTATATTGGTCAAAAAAATGAGTTTTTACCATATTAATTATCAGCGGTGCGCCTGTAGATGAACCGGCAAGATAAATCTTTTTAAATCCCATGTCACTCAGATTTTTATATTCCCAACTAATGGCACTTTGCCAGTCTTGCCATGTAGATTTTTTAAAATCTGTGTATGACCTACCATGTCCACCCAGTAATACTTGCGATACGTAAAAAGTTCCTTTATTGCCAGCATAAGTTCTTAGCTCATCCCATTCAAATGTTGTTGCAGTATAACCGTGAGCAGCAATTATTACGGGTGTATTGAGTTGCTGTGGAGTTGGATTAGGCATATTAGCAGAAAGTAGATGTTTATTGAGTGAATCGGGTATTGCGTATGAAATCATACCCGAATCAAGCATGGAATTATCAATATTTGGAGTAGAATTACAAGCTACCAATATACTAAAAAACAATATTGCTATTAAGTTAATTGTATTTTTTTTCATATCTTAGTTATATTATTGATTAAAAACAATCATTTATTGTTTAAATAGTAAAAAAAACTCAACTGATAATATACTGGAAAAAGTGTACCTGGTAAATTCACACCGTCACCGTTTATTACATTATAACCTAATGAAACACTGGCAGCTGCAGGAAATTTAAATTTATAAAAAAGGCCGGTTTCCATTTGTAACAATAACGAATTGTGAGGCAAAACATCAAATTTAGGAAGTTCCATATCGGCATGGAAAAAGCCGGTATTCAAACCTGCATAAACTTGAAAATCTTTATCAGAACGAAATCGCCAATCGGCGCCGAATACTACATTATCCTGACGAATGGCATTGCTGAGAAATGCACTTCCAATACGACTTGTGAGATAACTTAATTTGAGATGAATTTTTTTATGCACTAAAAAATCAGAAGTAAAATCCGCAGCTACTCCATTTTCCCAATACAATTGTTCCGTTTTTTGAAATTTTAACCCTAGTGCAAGTTCGTAAGCTTTAGTATTTTGAGCTTTTATGCCAAAAACAAAAAACATCAATACTATAAAAGTGTATTTTTTCATTTGTATAATTAATTAGTAATTCCCAATTTAAAACCACTGTGTGAACTGATTGTTCAGTTTTTCAAAAAATAAGTTAGTATAATGCAGCAATATTTTGCTCGTTTTCAATTATTTTTCCCCCTGAGGTATAAAGACTTTCTATTCTAAGCGCATAGCGTTCTTCTACTTTTCCGCGCATAACCTTCATAGTGCTGTTTACTAACCCGTTTTGTTCAGTAAATGGTTCAGCAATAACAGCCACAGCAGCCGGAAGCCAGCGCTCTGGAAACATTCCTTCATATTTTCCGGCTTTGCGATACTCATTAATTTCTTGTTGTAATTTGTTCAAAGCCATGATTTTAGCATCTGTTGTTTCCCAATTCAAGTTTGTTTTTTTTTGTAAAACAAATCGTTTCAATGACTCTTTATTTGGCACAATCAAAGCGCTAGTATAGGCATTTTGATTGTTGTAAAGTATCACTTGGTCAATGTATTGAGAATTATCGGATAAAGCCTCTTCAATGCCTTCGGGACTGTATTTTTCGCCATCACTCGAAATCAGCAGGCTTTTGAAACGCCCTACCACATAAAGAAATCCATCATTATCCATATAACCCATATCGCCGGTATGTAACCAACCATTCACAATTGTTTCTGATGTAGCTTTTTCATTTTTAAAATAGCCTGCCATTACATTTTCACCCTTGATTATGATTTCGCCTTTTTCAAAATTAGCCAGTTCCTTTCCATTCGAGTCGCATATTTTAAGTTTCAAAGGTTTAACCAGATAGCCCGATGAACCCAGTTTGTGATTTTTAAGACCATTCGATGAGATTATGGGTGTGGCCTCAGATAGACCATAACCCTGAAACATAGGAATACCAATGGCATAATAAAAGCGTTGTAAATCAATGTCGAGCAATGCACCACCACCAATAAAAAATTCAAGTTCACCACCAAATGCCATTCGCACCTTTGTGAAAATAATTTTATCAAAAAATTGCAAAAGTGGTTTTTTGAGTTTCTGAAGTCCTTGTCCTTTATTAAATCCCTCTTTATTATAAGTATATACCATTTTTAACGCAAACCGAAACAATATATTAACAATAAATCCTTGCGCTTGAATGGCTGATTCTATATTTTTCTTAAAACTTTTTGCCAATGCTGGTACGCTCAATAATAAATTAGGCTTTAATTCTTTAATATTTATAGCTATATTTTTTAATGTTTCAAGTCCAGTTTTTCCAGTTTGAACTGTTCCTACACTAGCTCCACAAGCCATAAAACTATAGAATCCGGCAACGTGAGCAAAACAATGATCGAGTGGAAGTATAATCAATGTTCTGTAGCTTGAAGGTATAGTCATCAAAGTCAATGCTTGTTCCACATTGGCTGTGTAGTTTCTATGTGTAAGCATAATTCCTTTCGGGTCGGCAGTAGTGCCCGAAGTATAGCTTATATTGGCTAAGTCATCAGGTTTAATGGTTTTGTAGCGATTTATTACTTCTCTTGGATTAAATTTTTCAAATTCCTGTCCTTTTTTCAGTAATTCAGTTAAACTTATTTCATTTTCTAAATATTCTGGTTGATTGTCAATTATAATAACTTTTTCGATTGAAGGGATTGCCTTGCTGATATTTCTGATTTTTTTCAACTGGCCTGCTGAAACCAAAATAAAACGCGACTCGGAATGAACCAACCTAAAAATCAAATCGTTACTTTCTTCTAATTTAATCGATAATGGAACATTCACTGCTCCAGCATGAAGTATGCCCAATTCGCTAATTATCCAGGCATTTCTTCCTTCGGATAGCAATGCAATTTTATCGCCTTTTTCAACGCCAAGTGATAATAATCCGGCCGCAAGTTGATGAGTTTGCTGTTTGGTTTCGAGGTAAGTAGTTGCCAAATACTCAGTTGATGTTTTTTCCCAAAGAAATGGTTCATGACCATATTTATCCACACTTTTATTTAGTAAATCTATTATCGTTGGTTTCATATTGCTAAATTCAGTTATTTACTTAAAAAAAACAAAAGCCTACGTTGAAGCAGGCTTTGTTTTATGATTGTTTTAAAATTACTCTACAGCTTCCCAAAAAAGAAATCACATCTTCTATTAGGTCTGTATTTTATGCGTGGTTCAAGCACTTTGCCTTTTCCATTTGAAATAATTCTGTCGAACGGAATTCCCCAAACTTTTACTAATTCGGCTTTTACTCTATCCGATCGTCGCTGGCTTAACAAATTGTTATAGGGCTGATTTCCCATATAATCGCAATAACCACGAACTTCAACGAAAAGCGTAGGATCTGTTTTCATTTTAGCGGCCACCTTACTTATGGTTATTAACGCATCGTTATCAAGGTCAATGCGGTCGAAGTCGAAATACACAGCAGGAACATCATCCCATGAAATTTTATTTTTCGAAACATCGGCCGGATTTACGTTATTCGGATTTTTGGTACCATCGTCAAGTAAATTATTATTTGACAATGCCAGTGGTCTTCCCCAAAAATCTACTGCAGTGTTAGGCTTTGTATTAGGCGATAAATCGCGAACATCAGGAACACCATCACCGTCCGAATCAGGTCCATCATTTGATAAGATATTCTCTAATTTGGCAACTCTTGGCATTAAACTATCCACTTTGGCACCAATTGTATCTACTTTATTTTTTAATTTATCCAATTTTGTTGCCAATTCTTTTGCCAGTATCAATCCCTGATCTGGTTCGTATTCATCCCAGGTTATATTGCGTAAATGGTTTTTCTTAATTGAATTGAATTTAAGTCTTAAAAACAAAGTCCCTGCAGCAATAAAATCGTTGGTTACTCCATCCCAATTCAAATAGGTTACACCTTCCAAATTATCTTTCGTATATGCCCTATAATGTATTTTTGCTCCAATTGCCAATGGATTCGAAAAATTGTATTCCACCGAAAATGTTACTGGCACCGTACCTGCAAGTCCGTATTTATCTTTTAATAATATGGGTCGAGGCGAGTTGCTGTATTTTAAATCGGTATACATATCTGATGGCAATACTACGCTTCCATCACTCTGATTTAGAACATTATAATTATAATATGCAAACCCAATTCCTATCGAACCATTAACATATATTCTTGATTTGGTGTGAGGAAAAATCCAACGTGTAAAATTAATGGTGGCGTTAAAACACCCCGTGTTTAAGTCTGTGCTAACCAGAATTGGAACCGGGCTACTTGTTTTGGCTCTTAATGGAAAGTAATAGTAATCTAGTGATAATCCCCAGATGGGTGTAAGAGCATATTCTATGGAAGCGCCATAGGTTATATCTCTTAACGAAGTTGGAAAAATATTAGTTAAGTCCTGATTAATATCGCCATCAAAATAATTATAACCATACTCGGCAGTTACTGACCATCGCGATATGGCTTTTGATTGTGAAAATAAAACCAAACTAAGAGTTATACAAAACACTAAAAGTAAATATCTTTTCATTGAATGGAAGTGATTTTATGAATGAGAATATTAGATTTTGAACTCTGAAAATAATTAAATTACGGACAAAGTTAAGAATATATTTGATTTTTAGATATTTTATAAAATCACAGTCATATTACATTTTATTACATTTATGTTAATAATTACTATTATAATACTGATTTTAAGTGATTTAAATCAAAGATTACTTAATAATTATATATGAAAAAATGTTCAATTACCTAAATAATTAAATATTTTATATTTAATTATTTAGGCTTATATGGTTATATACTAGCATATTAGCCGGCAATAAAGTTCACAAAAAAAACATTATCAGAATTAGTCTATAAAAATTCAAATTATATGTTTAAATCTTCCTTTGGTCAATCAAAAATTTTGAATAATTTACTTTAATGTGTGAATTTTTAAAAATAGAATGTACTTTAAAAACAGGTATTTTTTATAAATGTACACTTATTATAAAGAAACTGGAATGTTTTATGAATCAATTTTATTTCATTTCCACTTTTTTAGTTGCCTCCAAATTTAAATTTCTATAGGCAACTCTTTCTACTACATTATGGGCCAGTTCTTTAAAAGTAAGTGCTAAAATACTGGAATCATCAAAAGCAATCGGTCGACCAGCATCGCCACATTCACGAATACTCTGAACCAATGGTATTTGTCCTAACAGCGGAATGCTTAGTTCTTCGGCTAAGCTTTTGCCTCCATCTTTTCCGAAAATATAATACTTGTTTTCGGGCAACTCGGCAGGTGTAAACCAAGCCATATTTTCAACAATTCCTAGTACTGGCACATTTACTTTGTCGCCCATAAACATATTAACACCCTTTCGGGCATCGGCTAAAGCTACTTCTTGTGGTGTGGTAACCACTATTGCTCCGGTAATGCCCATAGTTTGTACCAATGTGAGATGAATATCACCTGTACCCGGAGGTAAATCCATGACAAAGTAATCAAGCTCTCCCCATTCTGCATCAGATATGAGTTGTTTCAATGCATTGCTCGACACCGAACCCCTCCAAACAAGTGCCTGAGCAGGATCAACAAAAAAACCGATGGAGAGTATTTTTACACCATATTTTTCAATCGGAATTATGGTTTGTTTTCCATCAATATCACGTACTTCGGGATGTGCATCTTCTACACCAAACATTTTGGGTATTGATGGCCCAAGTATATCGGCATCAAGTAATCCAACTTTATATCCAATTGCTGCCAGTGAGATCGCTAAATTGGATGAGATCGTTGATTTACCAACACCGCCCTTTCCCGAGGAGACTGCAATAATATTTTTTACATTTGCTAATATTGAATTTGGTTTTGGTTTTGCTAATTCTTTCGAAACGATAGTTATATTTCCTTTAATTTCAATGTGTTCGTCAACGTAAGTCAAAATGGCTTGCTCGGCAGCTTTAACTACCGATTTTGAAAAAGGGTCATTTGGTTTTTCGAAAAAAAGAGAAAATGAAACTTTATTTCCCTCAATATGTATCTCATCTTGTAACATGCCCAATGATACGATGTCTTTTCCATTTCCCGGGTAGCGTACATGCTCTAAGGCATTTTGAATTTGCTGTGAAGTAATATCCATTTTATTTTTATAATGTGAATGAGTATAAATTAGTTTTTATTTCCGCTATTTTAAACAGTTTCTTGTGCACGAAAGTTCTAGCACTATAACCCAGATTGAGTTAAAGTGTAAATTTCAAATGAATTTGGGCTAATAAATCCTTATTATCTGAATTTTATACCGACGGTAAGATTTAAACCGGTTTTGTCGAGACTGAAGTTTTGAATTTGTGTGGCTGCATTAACTCCCGGAATGATGGTATAACGTAAGTCAGCAGTTATAAAACCGAGCAAATCAGCTCCGGCACCTAGCTGCCAAGTTAGCGTTTCTATGCCATTTAGTTTATCATTTTTATCTAATTGCAGACTAAATTGTGGACCTCCCATAATGTGTACACTTACCAATCCGAGATCTAAAATACGAACTCCCAACATTATAGGTGCTTTAATATAATTTGTACGCGAACTATCGGCAGTGCCGGCAGCAGTTTTATAACTGGCATAATAAACCTCAGGTTGCAAATAAATTTTTTCACCAAGTTGGCACATCGCACCAATTTGATAATTTGAACCCAATTGATTGGTAATTTGATTAACATCTACGGTAAAATTTGTCAAATCAGTCCCTATTTTGGGGCCATACCAAATTTTTGCTTTTGGTTTCGATGTAGTGGTTTCTTGAGCAAATACGGTAACAGACAGTGTTATGAAACACAAGCTAATAAAAAATAATTTCGTTTTCATAAGATGCTTATTTAAAGTGTTTATTATCTGACTAGTATAACTTATTTTCACAAAATATATTGTTTAATTTTAATTGTTGGCTATTTGATTTCGACCAAAACTGCGGTATGTATCGTGTTCTATTTCAATATCTGGCTCTTGATAATTCGTTCTATTTTCCAATTCAAATTGTATGTATTTTATTGTCAATCCTCGTCCTAACCATTGTTTTTCATAATAGGTTTTAATACCAAGAATGGGATTTAACTGCTCAGAATTGTATAAATTATCGGTTTTTAAAAGTACTTGAAAATTGTTCGAGCGAATCATTTCCGAAGTATAGTTGAACATGAAATTACTGTCAGTTTTCAAATGTATAAGTCCATTTGACTTTAAAAACTGTTTATAAAGATGCATAAAGTTTGTAGCCGTAAGTCGTTTGCTAGCTTTTTTCATTTGTGGATCAGGAAACGTCAACCAAATTTCACTGACTTCATTTTCGGAAAAAAAATAATGAATCATCTCAATATTTGTTCTGAGAAATGCCACATTTGTAAGTTTTTTCTGAAGTGATTCTTTTGCACCCGTCCATAATCTCGCTCCCTTTATATCCACTCCGATAAAATTTTTTTTCGGAAAAAGCTGAGCTAGTTGAACCGTATATTCGCCTTTACCGCAGCCTAACTCTAAAACAATTGGATGATTGTTTTTAAAAAAAACTTCGTTCCATTTTCCTTTCATGTCGAATTTGGCACCATCACGAACTGTTTGCGATGAAACCTGAAAAACATGAGGAAAGGTTTCCATTTCGGCAAATTTTGCCAATTTATTTTTACCCACTATTTTTTTATTTTTTAGAATGTCGATATTAATTTGAATAAGTTCTTATTTAACAAATAATATCAATCTGTAACATGACATTCAGAAATCATTTTACTTTTTCAACCCGCATACCAATATCATTGATTCCATTGAGTAAGCTATCTCGCATACCGTGAAGTATTTTATACTGATAGATTCCTGCCTTTCTGAATTTCACATTTTGTTGATACAGAACGGGCATTTCCAATACAGAACCAATGCCTGTGCCTAACCATTTGCCACGTTTATCGGCTAGATAACATTCTATCGAATCCTTTGTTTGCTGACCGTTGGGAGATGTTTTGGAGAGAAAAAGCCATATATTTTGGTATGGATATTCACCTCTATTTCTGATATTTACATACAAATTATAACGTTGAGCCGTATCTTTAATTTCAATATTAAACTGACAGGTACTGTCTTTACTCCAACCGGTGGTTGAAATCGTTTTATATTTTAAAAACACATCGGTATTGGTACAAGCTGTGAGTATTGACAAAAAGAAAATTGTCAAAAGAAATTTAGTTGTCATTTCCGGGTAAGTTATTATCGGTTTTTTTAATTGGTTTTTGAAATTTAAGTGCATTTACTCTGGAGTCATTTTGATCCGGTTTGGTCTGATTCGGACGGTTATCTGGTCGTCGATTTTTAGAATTATTCGGGCGTTTTTTGTTTGTGTCAAAGCGTGTCAAACTATCTTGTCCAACACCATTTTCATAATCCACCACAACTGCTTTTGTTACTTCTTCTGAGTGATCATCAAGCATTTCAGGTTTAGTGCCTTTTCTATTCATGGCAATAATTTCTTTGGCTCTCTTAGCTGATATAGTAACCAGATTGGCAGCAAAATTTTGAGAAGTGGAATAGGCTATCATGCCTTTGAAAACATCAGTCTTGAAATGAAAATATGTGTTTTCGGTTGTTTCGAGCTGTACTTCTTTTGATGGAAAATTTTTCAAAGCATCTTGATAGGAATCAATTTCAAAATTCATACAACATTTTAACTTTCCACATTGTCCGGCCAATTTTTGTGGATTTAGCGAAATATCCTGAATACGGGCTGCACTGGTAGATACTGAGTTAAAATTTGTCATCCATCCCGAACAGCATAGCTCACGACCACAAGGACCTATTCCGCCAATTCTGCCAGCCTCTTGCCTTGCACCAATTTGTTTCATTTCGATACGGATTCGAAAAGTTTCAGCAAATACTTTGATGAGTTGTCTGAAGTCAACGCGCTCATCGGCAATATAATAGAAAATTGCTTTATTTCCATCGCCCTGAAATTCAACATCGCCAATTTTCATATTTAGTTGTAAATTTTCGGCAATTTGGCGAGCTTTTATCATCGTTTCTTGCTCCTTTGCTTTTGATTCCTGAAATTTTTCCAAATCAGTATCTTTGGCTTTTCGATAAATACGTCGAACTTCAATTTTATCGGGATTTACATTGTATTTCTTCATTTGAAGCAAAACCAGTCGACCAACCAGAGTTACTTCGCCAATATCGTGCCCCGGCGATGATTCAACCGCAACCACATCGCCTTTTTCCAACGAAATTTTAGTGCTGTTCAAAAAATAACCTTTCCGGGTATTTTTAAATTGAACTTCCACAAAATCAGTTTCTTTCTGCGTTTCGGGCAAATCGCACATCCAATCGAAAGTACTGAGTTTTTGAGCTGAGTTGCGGTTGCAGCCTTTCTTATTCATGCAGCAACCACCGTTATTTAGTTTATAATCCATCTTAGTAGTTTGTAAAAATTAAAAAAAAGTAAGTCCTTTTCTTTTATGAAAATTATTAAGTAAATCCAACTATCAACTTATAATTGTATTGGTCATTATTTTTTTAAAAGCATAATGACTTTCAAAACAAGATCGAAAAATATCATTTTTGCATTTACATTTTGTTCTATTTGTCGTTCGGCCAATGCAAATTCTGTCATCAAATCTTCCACATTGCGTTCGTTTATAAACGGAGAAAATTTATGCGAAAAATTTGCCTCCGGTGTAGTTAAATAATTTAACTCAGGCAGTTGCATATTCTTTATGAAATTTTCACGAGTCATACGCTGGGCATAACTAAGAAAATTTTTCTGTCTTTCGCGTCCTATCGTTGCTGCAGCCATATCATCAGCCCATTTACGTAAGGTTTTCAACGAGGCATGGTCTTTTTTATTGCCAACCTGCCAGGCTAATCGCATGATTAGCACAAATCGGTCAAAGTTTTGCTTGTTTTCATCGCTTTCGCTTAAGATTGACAAGGCATTTAAATAACTACCATTGGCAATATGAGCCGTATAATTTGCCTCGTCATCTTCTATTTCAAAATCGTCATTTTGCATCAACGCATGAGCAATTTCCGTTTCACTCAAACGGGGTATATGTATATGTTGTGTTCGAGATAAAATAGTACTTATCAGTTGATCGGGCTCATTTGATACCATTAGAAATACAGTTTTCTCAGGCGGTTCTTCAAGTATTTTGAGCAACTTGTTGGCGCATGTTTCGTGCATTTTTTCAGGCAACCAGATAATCATTATTTTATATTCGGACTCGTAGGTTTTCAAACTCAGTTTACGAATAATCTCTTCACTTTCATTTGAATAAATTAATCCCTGTTTGGCATCGCCCGAAATTTCGGCATACCACTCGTTGAGTGCAAAATATTTTTTTTCGATTACTATTTTCCGGAATTCAACTATAAAATCGTCGCATACAACCGATTGTTTTCCGGTGGGTTTAATAACCGGAAACACAAAATGCAAATCAGGATGTGCCAATTTTTTATATTTCACACACGAAGGGCAAATTCCGCAAGAATCTGATTCCGCTCGGTTTTCGCAACAAATATACTGCGCATAAGCAATAGCCAAAGCGAGTTTACCTATACCACTTGTACCTTGTAATAATTGTGCGTGTGGAATTCGTTGTTCTTTAACGCTATGAATAAACCTGCTTTTTATATCTTGTTGACCAATGATTTCAGAGAATTGCATAAAGAAATTTAACGGATTTTTGCATTATGGTATAACGTGCAAATATACAAAAAAGAAAGCTAAATCAGAAATTGTCCATTTCAGAAAAGCTTATTTATTATCTGGTTTTAAGCTTTTTGGCATAATTGGAACATTTTTTTATACCTTTGCATCTTCAAAAATTGTGTATTTATTGTCCATTAGTAATTGATTAAATGCGTATTGATATCATTTCTGCAGTACCCGAATTGTTGGAAAGTCCACTAAATTATTCGATTGTAAAACGAGCCAAAGAAAAAGGGTTGGTGGAAATTTACGTGCATAATCTTCGGGATTATACTACCGACAAGCACCGACGGATTGATGACTATGCGTTTGGGTTCAGTGCCGGCATGGTCATGCAAATTGAACCTATTGATAAGATAATCAGTAAATTGAAAAGTGAACGATTTTACGAGGAAATCATATACACTTCGCCTGATGGGGAAAAATTCGACCAAAAAATGGCGAACCGTTACTCATTGTCCGAAAATTTGATAATCCTTTGCGGACATTATAAAGGCATTGATCACCGCATTCGCGAACATCTGATTACAAAAGAAATTTCTGTTGGCGATTACGTACTTACCGGCGGCGAACTTCCGGCGGCTATAATGGCAGATGCCATTGTAAGGTTGATTCCGGGTGCTATCGGCGACGAACAATCGGCTTTGTATGATTCGTTTCAGGATAATTTACTGGCACCGCCCGTTTATACACGCCCTGCTGAATATAAAGGATGGAAAGTGCCTGATATTTTACTTTCGGGTCATCAGGCAAACGTTGATGAGTGGAATTACCAGCAATCGGTGGAGCGAACAAAGTTGTTGAGACCTGATTTATTGGACTGATTTTTAATTCCATAATGCTAAGTGCTTATTTTAAAGCATACAACTTTAGTTTTGAAGCACTAAGTAGCCATTCTGAAAGCTTAAGTTAGTATTTTGAAGCACTAAATAGTTGTTTTGAAAGTTTAAGTAAGTGTTTTGAAGCACTAAGTAGTTATTTTGAATGCTTAAGTAAGTGTTTTGAAGCATTGAGTAGTTGTTTTGAATGTAGAAATAATTATTCTAAAGAAATCGATGAAATTTGCATTTGCTTATCTTATATTTATCAACGTAGTGAGCGGAATCATTTTTGCTTATGATAAGAGTGCATCTATAAAAAAACGCCAACGCATACCGGAATTGAGCCTACATTTGCTCGAGTTGATAGGCGGTGCATTTGCTAATCTGTTGCTTATGTACACCCTGCGGCATAAAAACCATAAGTTTAGTTATTGGGTATGGACGTGGATTTTGGGGATTGGAAGTTTTATGTTGTTCGGATTTTATTATTTTTTCTAAATATGTATTTCTTATGATAAAAATTAAAGTAGGCATAATTGGGGGTGCAGGCTATACCGCCGGCGAATTGTTGCGCATTTTGATTAACCATCCCAATGTGGAAATTGCGTTTGTAAACAGCAGCAGCAATGCCGGAAATCCGGTGGCTGATGTTCACAGCGGATTGATTGGCGAAACGGAATTGAATTTTAGCTCTGAATTGCCATTAAACAAAGTAGATGTACTATTTCTTTGTTCGGCACATGGCGACAGCAAAAAATTTATGGAAGCCAATGAAGTACCGGCTTCTGTAAAAATTATCGACCTTTCGACCGATTACCGTGCTAAAAGCCCTAATCACGATTTTGTGTATGGTTTACCCGAAATTAACCGCAATGAGATAACGAAAGCAACACGAGTGGCCAACCCGGGTTGTTTTGCCACTGCCATTCAGTTGGCATTATTCCCTTTAGCAGCAGCCGGTTTGCTTACTGACGAAATTCATGTAAACGCCATTACAGGTTCTACCGGTGCTGGCGTGAAGCCTTCAGAAACATCACATTTCAGCTGGCGAAACAATAATATTTCTATTTACAAACCCTTTGGTCATCAACATTTGGATGAAATTGGTCAATCACTACGTCAGTTACAAGCTGGTTTTAAAAAAGCAATCAATTTTATTCCGGTTCGGGGTAATTTTGCCCGTGGAATTTATGCCACAACCTACACAACTTGTGCATTAAACCTGAATGAAGCGAAGGAATTGTACGCTAATTTCTATCATAATGCTGCATTTACTTTCGTGGTCGATAAAAATCCCGACCTGAAACAAGTAGTTAATACCAACAAAGGCATCATATATCTGGAAAAACACGACGAGAAATTATTAATTGTGTCGATGATTGACAACTTACTGAAAGGAGCATCGGGTCAAGCGGTTCAGAACATGAATTTAATGTTCGGATTGGACGAAAAAACCGGTTTAGCGTTAAAATCTATTGGATTTTGAGAGATTAATTGCTAAATTATGTTATAAAACATGCTTTTACAACACTTTTTCATGAATTTATTTGGAACATATTGAAAAGTGCCGTATCTTTGCATCGTGATTTTTTCATAGTATTAGATTTAAGGTTAACAAAGATTGGTAGTAAGGCGTTACTACCTTTCGCGTTTTATAGAGACAAGGTTTTACAAAAATATACGGAGGGTGTCCAAAAAGTTTTGGTCACCCTCTTTTTTTATTTTTAAAAATTTGGCAGTTTCCATATTATTTATATCTTTAAGCAATTAAATAATAGATAGTTATGGCAAAAAAATCATTCAAAGAATAAAATCAGAACCATGTAGTATTTAGAAAACAATCAGATATAAGCATTTGTAAAGTATAATTACTTCCACAAAGAGTAAACAAGCAGTTTTAAAAATGACCTTTCAAAAATGAAAAACAGGACTGTTTCGTATGTCCTATGGGGCAGCATTTGACTCCACAAAGAACTTTAATGATTACGTATATGAATCAACAATAACCGTATATCGGGCACAGAACTGTACTGACTGCAAGAGAAAACCTTACCTCAGAAGAAAGATTGATACACAGAAGTCGAAGACACCCATAGAGGTAGAAACTGACTTCGGGCAAATCAAAAGCAATAAACACTACAATCGATTCAGACATTTTTCCAAAAGTAAAGTCGAAATGGACTTTGCCATAC
>CAZEEB010000015.1:0-19842 GCA_964511245.1 uncultured Paludibacter sp. | reverse complement strand
TACACGGCTCTGAACACTCTTTCCCTACACGACGCTCTTCCGATCTCATCTTTTTCGCTTGAAGAATGTATGGAGAAGTTATGATACAAAAAAAGTGCATATTTTCTATATTTATTATTTCCTGTTATCTTATACATTTGTTCGCAAACATCTGTAAATGTCAATCCATGTGCCACACCACCCGAAAATTCTGTTCCGACATCAAATGGGTCGGATTTATCAGTCGGATAATTCTCCATAACATTTTCCACGGCACGAATCAAGGCATTCAATATTTTTTCATCCCGACTGAATTCATAATATGCAAGCAAACCTCGAAATAAAGTGGTTTTGGACCATAATTCAGCATTTTCTGACTTAAACTTATAGCGCATTTCAGCATCATAAATACCTAAATATCCATCATCATCCTGTGAAGCAAGTATTTTTGAAATGTAATTCTTTACTTTCTTGAGTCTGTACTTGTCGTTTGTAAGTAAAACGTTTCGAATATAACCATCCCACCAGTTTGATTGTGTTTCAGAATTCCACCATTTATATTGCTCGTCGCCCGCTGCATCACCTTCCTTCAGGTTGCCAAGGTCTTTTTGCTTACTGTTCTTTTTGAGTCGTTGAATGTAAATTGGGTCGTTAATTAAATCGGGAACTGCTAAGTCCAGATTTCCTACAAATCCGTTTAAATCACTTATCATTTGATTTTTTAGCCAACCATCTGGTAAAACTGAACCAAAACTCAATGAAGTGAACTTTTCAGGTTTAAGCTGAAAAGAGTATGCTTGTGATTGCATAAGCTGAGGAAGGAATAAAAATAGAATTAAGGTTAATCGTTTCATTTGGATGAATTGATATACAAAAATACTATTTAGATTTTTTTGATAAATGCAAAAGATAAAAATATGAGCAATAAAATTTGCAAACGATTGCGGTAATTTTTTAGCGGTCAAAAATGTGGAAATGAAGGACTCTGAACAGCTGGAACATTTATAAAAATGCGATTTTGAGCAAGGATGATTGGCTTAATAGGAAAACGTTTCAACGGAATAGAATCAAGTATGCTAATCTCAACATCAGCTATACCATACCGTATAATATCCAGCGTTTTTGCGGCACAGTATGAAAGATCAATCATCAACCTCCTCTGAAAAGGTCCACGGTCGGTTACTTTTACAATTACCACACTGTCGTTTTTAGGATTACGTACTTCCAGTATTGTGCCAAAAGGGTATGTTCGGTGAGCACAGGTTAAACTATCGGGATGGTATCTTCCCCCATCGGAAGTGTGATGTCCATATAATTTTTTGCTGTAATAAGTTGCCTTTCCAATATGTTGGGCAATAGCCATCATGTTGAGAAACAAAGTAAAAGACAGTATTAGTACAAGGTTTTTTTTCAAATTTAATTTGTTGATTTATTTACAAATATAGTAAAATAAACTTCTTTACATAACTTTACTAAAATATTTTATGATTTTTATTTTCAAAAAAACATTTTTAAAACTTACAAAATTACATTTTATGGAAACAAATTATGAATAAATATCCATTGTTGGTTTCAACAAAAAATTGTACCTTTGCATCTTTAAAATTCAGCTTTTAATTATGAGCAAAACCGAGCAACAATTCGATGAGGTTACAAGCATTTGCCGTAATCTTTTTACAAATAAAATGAAAGATTATGGTGCTTCTTGGCGAATTCTTCGTCAGCAATCAGTTACAGATCAGATTTTTATAAAAGCCAACCGCATTCGAAGCATCGAAATTAAAGGAATTTCTAAGGTAGATGAAGGAATTCGTTCGGAGTTGATTGGCATAGTTAATTATGGTATTATAGGTTTAGTTCAGCTCGAACTTGGATTCTCTGACACTGATGATCTTACACTGGGCAGAGGAATGGAAATGTACGACAAATTTTTGGCAGAAGCAAAGAAACTAATGATGGATAAAAATCATGATTATGATGAAGCTTGGCGATCTATGCGCTCACAATCTTACACCGATCTAATTTTGACAAAAATTCTACGCACCAAGCAAATTGAAGATAATCAAGGTATTACACTTGCATCAGAAGGTATAGATGCCAACTATTTTGATATGATAAATTATGCTGTTTTTGGATTAATAAAACTTTTGGAAGCGGATATTAACTAAAACAACCCACGATATTATGAATAAATCAGTGAAAAATGCAGGTAATATTCTTCTCCACATAAGTCGTTATGTGTTTGGAACTGTTTTCGTATTCTCAGGTATTGTAAAAGCTATTGATCCACTGGGTTTTACATATAAAATTGAAGATTATTTACGCACTTTTGGTGGATTTTTTGAATCATTTGCTGATTATGCTTTCTTCTTAGCAATAGCATTATCAACCTTGGAATTGTTGATTGGACTTAACATGATTTTAAAAATTCACGTAAATATTACAAATGCCCTTGCATTGCTATTTATGATAGTTATGACACCTTTAACCCTTTATATTGCGGTTAAAAATCCGGTTACTGACTGCGGATGTTTTGGTGATGCATTGATTATCAGCAATTGGGCTACATTTTCAAAAAATGTAATTTTACTTACTATTCTAATTTTGCAACTAACATTTCATTCTCTTATAAAAAGCACATTCCGGGTTAAAACTCAAAATTACATTGGTTTATCTTTTATACTTTTTGGAATTTCAACTTCGGTATTTAGTTATATGCATTTGCCTATAATTGATTTTTTGCCGTATAAAGTTGGTGTAAATATTCCTAAAGCTATGGAAATTCCGGATAATGCTCCGAAAGATGTTTATAAAACTACATTTATTTACGAAAGAGAAGGTGAACAAAAAGAATTTACACTAGAAAATTACCCTAAAAATGATTCAACTTGGATTTTTGTAAACCAAAATTCGGTACTATTAAAACAAGGCTATAGAGCTCCAATTCATGATTTTAGCATTATGAACGGACAATTTGATGATATCACTAAAGAAGTATTATCCTACAAAGGGAAAACTAATTTACTTATAGTTTACGATGTGGAAACAGCTTCTGTAAGAGGTGCAAAAAAAGCAGAAATAATATACAAGCAAAGCCTGATAAAAGGAGAAAAATTTTATGCTTTAACAGGCTCTAGTGATGAAGAAGTTAAAAAATTTATTCATAAAACGGCAGTTTCATTTCCATTTTGGAAAACCGATCCTACAACATTAAAAACCATTATTAGAGCCAATCCAGGATTAGTAAAAATAGAAAATGGTACAATTATAAAAAAAATGAATTGGCGAGATTTTGAATAAAATATTTATAACTGGATTTATCTTATGAAAAAAATAGCGATTTTGTTTTTATTGTCTGGTTTTTATACTTTTTCCATTGCACAACGTTGGATTACTCCTGAACAAAGCAAATTTGTTCCATATTATGATGTCCGATTCGGTGTAGGTATTAAGCCTTTCGAAGCTGCTTATGCCGCTAATAATTTTCTCAATTTTGGCATGATGGTGCCTCCCATTAATGATTTAATTGGTTTTGAAACAAAGGATTATTACAATGGTGCCCGCTACACAACAAATGTTTTATACTGTGAATACATTTATCAAGCCAACAAATTGGTGGGCGTGGGCGCAACGCTTACCTATTTTGCATACTTCAACGATTATCTGGATGCTGTATCAGATGCTAAAGTTGGAAGTAATACAATTCATCATATTTCACTATATCCTACCATACGGTTTTCGTGGATTAACAATTCCGGTTTTAGCATGTACTCTTCTTTTGGTATTGGACCCAGACAAGTTTTTGAGATTAATGATATACGTTCAAACGTACAAACTAGTTCCAGAAACTCATTTGGTTGTCAGCTAACTTTACTGGGCTTAACCATTGGAAAAAACTTTTACTGTTTTTCCGATTTTATTACCATAGGTACACAAGGAATTTTGACCGGTGGAGTTGGATACCGATTTACAAACCGCAAATAATTGAGCTATGAATACATTTCAAAAAGTTATTTTTGCCGTCTTTTTAGCTATAAGTTTTAGCTCATGTTTGTTACGTGAGGCCGATAGAAAACCTGACACAACGTTAGTAGGGAAGCAATTATTTTTAAATGCTGAAAGCAATATTGTATCACTTATTTCACTTTCTAACTTTGCATTTAAGCTTGAAACATATAGAAACACTCCTGATTCGTTGAAAGAAACTATTCGACAAAAATATTTTTTAACTTATGGTGTTACCAACTTAAGTCTTAATCGATGGGCTATTTTTAACAAATACGACACTCTGTGTATAATTACAACCGATGGAAATTCAATACATAAATTAAATGCAGAATGGAAAATACTTACTAAACGTTCTAATTCAAATTTTATAACTTTAAAATGTTCCAATTTCAACACATGGAATATTTATTCAAACTTACTGAATATTTATTCTTGGTCATCAACTGATTCAATTTCAATGAAATGTACTGAAAGTGTTGCAGCAAAGACATTTAACGAGAATAAATTTGAAATATCAGCCAAAGGACATTTGACATCAAATTTTGGAACACGGGTACTTTTGGAATATAATACGATTCAAGTGCTAAAACATGACAGTACGGCAATAGCATTTAAAACAGGAAGCCTTAATGTTTCAGCTTTAAATTTAGAAACCTCAAAAGTTAAAACAGCTACAATTGAATTTATTGATGCATTAAAGCAGGATAGGTCAGTTAGGATATCAATTGATGGATTACAGCAAACCTATCAGAATATTATGGGTTATAATTATTATTTTTGGTAGTAATTTTGAAAAATAACAAACAAAAATTATCAACATATATTAAAATTTTAAAGTAAAAAAGATGAGAAAAAACATTGTTGCAGGTAACTGGAAAATGAACAAAACCCTGCAAGAAGGGTTGGCTTTGGCGATTGAATTGAACGATGCACTGGCTGGACAAACGCTAAATTGCGATGTAGTAATTGGAACTCCGGCTATTCATTTAGCTAGTGTGGTAAACGCTATCGACACAAACTTAATTGGCGTAGCTGCCCAAAACTGTTCCAACAAAGAATCTGGTGCATTTACAGGTGAAGTAAGTGCTGCAATGGTTAAATCTACCGGAGCGGAATATGTAATTTTAGGTCATTCTGAACGCAGAGAATATTACGGTGAAACCAGTGCTATTTTAAATGAAAAAGTAGCTTTAGCTTTAGCAAATGATTTAATCCCAATCTATTGCTGTGGCGAAGCATTGGAAGTACGAAATGCTAATGAACAAAACGCTTATGTAAAAAATCAATTGGAAGAAACAGTATTCAATTTAAATGTTGCAGATTTCAATAAAATTGTAATTGCTTATGAACCAATTTGGGCTATTGGTACTGGTGTAACAGCCTCAACTGAGCAAGCTCAAGAAATGTTACAGTTTATTCGTAGCTTGATTGCTGTTAAATTTGGAAATGAAGTGGCTGAAGGTACTTCAATTTTATACGGTGGAAGTTGCAACGCAAAAAATGCATCCGAACTTTTTGCTCAACCTGATATTGATGGTGGTTTAATTGGTGGAGCTTCGCTAAAAGTGGCTGATTTTAAAGCAATTATTGACGCATTTTGAATTCATAAACTGATTAACGATTAATTGGTTTGCTGAAAATTAAATCCTGTAAAGTTGCTTTGCAGGATTTTTTGTACATTTGTTTAAATTTATGCAGTTTGATTATGTTACTTAAACTTTACGATACTAATCCGAATCCTACACAAATACGCCATATTGCCGAAGTGTTACGTAACGGTGGTATTATTATTTTCCCCACTGATACAGTGTATGCTTATGGTTGCAGCATTTTCAATGGTGCGGGTGTAGAATTTATAGCAAAATTAAAAAATCACGATTTACGAAAATCAAATTTATCATTTATTTGTTCAGAAATGAGCCAAATAAGTGAATATGCCAAGCTGGATGATAAAGCATTTAAACTTCTGAAAAAAAATTTGCCAGGGCCATTTACTTTCATTTTAAATGGCAGCAGCAAACTGCCAAAACTATTCAAAAACAAAAAAACAGTTGGAATTAGGATGCCCAAAAATGCTATTGCACTTGCCATAGTGAAGGAGTTAGGTAATCCATTAATGACAAGTTCAATATTCACTACTGAAAATAGCGAGGAGTATTTCACTGACCCTGAGCTAATTGAAGAAATTTATGGGCATCAAGTTGATTTGGTAATTGATGGTGGAATTGGTGGTTCAATACATTCCAGCATTGTAGATTGCACCGAAATTGAACCTCAAATAATACGTGAAGGAGCAGGAAAATTATATAGTTAATTTTTTTATTATTATTGAATAAACCTGTTTCTGACATTATTTTTCAATAATCACTGTTTGAGTAGGATAAGCAAACTGAAGTTGCGCTTTATTAAATGCTTTCAAAATTTCTTTATTAACCTCAGAAGGTGTCTCCATTACATTTCCTTGTTTTTTGATAAAATACACAAAAGTAATTAACAAAGCGTGATCAGTAAAATCGGTAAATGCAGCGACTATATCTTTCGAATCAACAAATTTAATTCGGTTTGGCATGTCAGTTAAAATGGATATTGCCTCGTCCATTTTTTCGGCAGTGGTATTGTAAGTCAATCCAAGTTTTAACACTACTTGTCTCATTGGTTCTTCGCTAATATTCTCAACAGGAGCATCTACCATCTTGTAATTTGGAATAGTTACCAAACGTTTTTCCATGGTACGCAATCTGGTACTTCGAATCCCTATATCTTCAATAAATCCATCATATTTATCTACTTTTACTCGGTCACCAATCCTGAATGGACGGTCGGTAAAGATGGTTACTCCACCAAAAATATTCTTAATTGTATCTTGTGCTGCCAATGCAAATGCCAATCCACCAATTCCTAATGTGCCAAGTAAAGCTCCAACGTTTACACCTACATTATTAAGCGCCATAACTATTCCCAATGCCCAAATAATTGCAAGAATGGTACGTCTCAAAATAGAAATTAAGTGTGTATCCAGCATTTTATGTTTAGTATTATCAGCTTTTGGCACCCAATACTCTTCAATAAGAGCATTTACAAGGCGAGCTACAAACCACGTAACATTAATTACTGTAAGTATTTTATAAGATTTTGAAATAATACTTTCTATTGGTACGCCCAAATCCAAGCGTTTTGCAGCTAACCATATTGCAAATAAAGTTATACCGAGCAATACCGGAGCTTCAAGCATTTGAAACAGTATATCGTCAAGTCTACTTTTTGTTTTAGTTGTAATTTTAACAATTACATATTTATTCAAGAGTACGATGATTTTATTCAGAAAAAGCGCACCAACAATAATTCCAAGCGATATTAACCAGTCACTAACTTTATTTCCGTAAAATATTTGTGCTAACATATATTATTTGTTTTTTTATCCTCGATTACAAGAGTAAAGGAAAATAAGTGAATAAAATCCTGATTATTAACAATTAAAAACTACAAACTAATTATCTGAAATTTTGAATGCAACGGCATCACTTGGCATTCGCCAATCGCCACGAGGCGAAAGGTTTATAGAGCCAACTTTGGGACCATCGGGCATACATGAACGTTTAAATTGCTGAGAAAAAAATCGATTTATAAATACTTTAAACCATTTCTCAATTATTTCGGTTGCATAAATATCGGCAAATGCATGATTAGCCAAAAATAAAATTTTAACTGGGCTAAACCCGAAACGGACCATGTAATAAAGAAAAAAATCGTGTAATTCGTATGGACCAACTATATCTTCAGTTTTCTGTGCAATATCCCCTTTTTGGTCAGCCGGAAGTAGTTCCGGACTTACAGGTGTATTCAGTATATCAATCATAATCTGCTTTGAATCAGCATCCAACAGTTGCGCAGCATAATCAACCAAATAGCGAACCAAAGTTTTAGGCACACCGGAATTTACGGCATACATCGACATGTGATCGCCATTATAAGTAGCCCAACCCAACGCCAATTCCGATAAATCGCCCGTTCCAATAACCATTCCATTATGTTTATTCGCTAAATCCATTAAAATTTGAGTCCGTTCACGGGCTTGAGTATTTTCATAAGTAACATCAAGTTGTTCCGGATTGTGTTTTATGTCTTTAAAATGCTGAACTGAAGCTTCTTTTATCGATATTTCAAGCATTGTAATACCAAGTGATTTCATCAAATTTATCGCATTGCTGTAAGTTCGGTCAGTAGTACCAAATCCGGGCATAGTAATACCGAAAATACGCTTACGGTCATAACCCAGTTTGTCAGCCGTTTTCACACACACCATGAGTGCCAGAGTAGAATCTAAACCTCCTGAAATGCCAATCATAATAGTTTCAGCATGTGTATGTTTCCACCTTTTTGCTAAACCGCCCACTTGGATTGAAAATATTTCTTCGCAATTGGCTTCTCTGTTTTGAATGGCAGGGACAAAAGGGTGTTTATCAAATTTGCGTTTCAGCTCAAACTGTGTAAAATAGGCAGCTTCCAATTTTATGATACGATATTCTGTGGCCGATTTATCGTTTGTAAAATTAGTATTTCTCAATCTGTCGGCTTGTAAACGGTCAACATCAATTTCACTCACAATAAGTTGAGGTTCGAAAGAAAAGCGTTCGGAAGCTGCAATTATATTTCCATTCTCAGCTATCAGTCCATTTCCTGAATATACTACATCGGTGGTTGATTCACCCGCACCGGCAGAAGCGTATACATAACCGGCTATACAACGCGCCGATTGTTGTTCAATCAACTGTCGTAAATAATTATGTTTTCCTATTAATTCATTAGTGGCCGAAAGATTAAAAATCAAATCGGCTCCATGTAAAACATGCTGAGAACTAGGTGGAATAGGCACCCAAAGATCTTCACAAATTTCCAAAGCAAATGAAAAATTTCCATCCGTATAAAGCAAATTGGTACCAAACGGAATTTCTTTTCCGAAAATTGAAATGGATTGAATTAAGGTATCGGTAGCAGATGAAAACCAACGTTTTTCGTAAAATTCGTTGTTGTTTGGCAAATTTGTTTTGGGTACGACACCCAATATATGACCACATTGAATAACAACGGCAGTATTGAATAGTTGATTCCGAGCCTTCAAAGGCATTCCTACAATAATTACTGCCGTGGTTTTAAATGATAAAAATACAAGTTCATTTAGCGCTTTCAATGCATCATCAAGTAATTGCTGTTGAAAAAACAAATCGGCACATGTATAGCCCGTAATTGACAATTCGGGAAAACAAATTACCTGAACTTTTTCATCTTCAGCTTTCAAAACTAATTCGATAATTGATTTAATATTGAAATCACAGTCGGCCACTCGAAGATTAGGAATGGCAGCTGCTACTCGTACAAATCCGTTATTCATATTGACCAGAAAGTATTTATGTGAATTAAATTATTTAGTTTATTAGTTATTCGTCTTATTTTCCATATCACTCAAATAAATTTCAAGCGACCTGGCAGAAATTTGAATTTCCCAAACTGAAAGTGTGAGTGAAATTATCAAAAAAAGTAATGCCAATCCGAAAATATAAACTGAAATTTGCTCTAATCCAATGTAAATCAAAAACATGGTAGCTACACAAAGTAGCAAACTCACAACTCCGAATAACTGCATATACTTTGTTAAATAAAGTCGTTTTCGCAAATTCATAATTTGAGCATGTGTCAATGCGGAATGGTCTTCCATGTATCGGTCTTTCAGTGTACGTACCAACTGAGCATACGATAAAAACCGATTTGTATAAGCCAAAAGTATCAATGATATGGCCGAAAATAAAAATGTAGGCGTAATCAAAGTTAGTTTCTCCATTATTACATTTAAAATATTAGTAGGGTTTACTTAAATTCAAAAAAAGAGCTTGTGGCTGATTAAAAATTTATTTAAACACAGTGCTCTGGTTCATTTTGATGGTTTTTCATTAAAATAGCAACTTGTCTTCCCAGCTCCAAACAGGCTTCATAATTATCAACTTTTAAACCCTGCTTTTCATCCACAGAAATCTCAGCCGATTGCCATTTCATGGTTTCTACAAATATATTAAGTCTTTTTACAGCAGCACTAGCCCATGTAAAAGATCCGAAACAACCAAAAACTCTATTTTTAACTTGTCTGATTTCTATTTTACGCAAAATAGAATCTATTTCAGGAAAAAGTTCATTGCTATAAGTTGGACTTCCTACAATTATTGCTTTATATTTGAATACATCACGAATAATAATACTCGGATCGCTTTTCGAAACATTGTGAATGATAATGTTTTTTACTCCCATTTCTGCCACACCCTGAGCTACTGTTTCGGCCATTAATTCGGTATTCCCATACATTGAACCGTAAATTATTACCACGCCTTCATCGCCATGATAACGACTATATTGGTCATACATATCTATTACTTCGGTTATGTATTCTTTCCAAATTGGACCGTGTGTACTGCAAATATACTCAAATTCCAGTGGAGTTAGTTTTTTTAACGCTTTTTGAATTGGCGCACCATATTTCCCAACTACATTGGCATAATACCGAGCCATTTCATCCCAGTACTTACTCACATCCAGTTTTTCGTCAATTATTGCACCATCAAGCGTACCAAAACAACCAAATGCATCACCTGAAAACAATATTTTTTCAGTTTTTTCGTATGTCATCATGGTTTCTGGCCAGTGAACCATTGGCGTTAAATGAAATTCCAATTTATGTTTACCCAACGACAATATTTGTCCATCTTTAATTTCCAACATATTATCTGTTACACCATAATAACCTTCAACCATTCCCAGCGTTTTATTATTGCCAACAATAATCATATTGGGGTAATACTTCCGTATCATTCTTATAGAACCGGAATGGTCGGGTTCCATGTGATTAATTATCAAATAATCAAGTGATCGACCTTGTAATTGCGATTGAATTTTGTCAATAAAAATATCGCCAAAAGTAATTTCCACTGTATCGATCAATGCCGTTTTATCATCAACAATTAAGTAGGAATTATACGACACACCATTTGACAACGATAACATATTTTCAAATTTATGTTTTTGCCTGTCATTCACACCCACATAAAAAATATCATTTGTAATTTTCTGATTTTTAAACATATACCTTATCTTATTTTATACCCTGAATTTACGGATTAAATTATTTCTTAAGAAGCTACAAAGATACGAAATTTATAGAATTTTTTCAGTTATATCATTGGAATCATATTTATTATAGCTCAATAGATTAGCTCTATAATTGTGTGAATAAAATGATCGTGTGAATAATTTTGAACTAACAATCAAAGATTTTTCCGTATTTTTGTAAGTAATTAAAATAAAATTAACCATCCAATGATAGTTTGCATTGCCGAGAAACCGAGTGTAGCAAGAGATATAGCCGAAGTGCTGGGTGCTAAAGTGCGCAAAGATGGTTATATTGAAGGAAATGGATATCAGGTTACATGGACTTTTGGGCACTTATGTGGATTACTTGAACCACACGAATATGCACCTGAATGGAAAGCATGGGCTTTGAGCCACTTACCAATGATTCCGCAGCGATTTGGCATAAAGGTAATGAACGATAGCGGTATTCAAAAGCAGTTTAAAGTGATTGAATCCTTAATGGCAACTGCTGATGAGGTCGTAAATTGCGGTGATGCGGGGCAAGAGGGCGAGTTGATTCAACGCTGGGTAATGCAAAAGGCACAGTGTAAATGTACGGTAAAACGTTTATGGATTTCATCATTAACTGAAGAAGCTATTCGCGAAGGTTTTTCTAAATTAAAAGATCAAAAAGAGTTTCAATCCCTTTATGAAGCCGGACTTTCGCGTGCTATGGGCGATTGGCTGCTTGGTATGAATGCCACGCGATTGTATACACTTAAATACGGCAAGAACCGCCAGGTACTATCCATTGGGCGCGTTCAAACTCCTACCTTGGCTCTAATTGTAAATCGACAATTGGAGATTGAAAATTTTAAACCGGAAGCGTATTGGGAATTGAAAACGATATATCGCGATACTGTTTTCTCAGCTTCAAAAGGACGTTTTTCTAGCGTGGATGAAGGTACTAGCTTTTTGGAAACTGTTCGAACTGCTCATTTTTATATTACTGATGTTTCAATCAAAAAAGGTTCAGAATCGGCACCACGTTTGTTTGATTTGACTTCGTTGCAAGTAGAATGCAATAAGAAATTTGGATATTCTGCCGACGAATCACTTAAAATAATTCAAAATTTATACGAAAAAAAACTTACAACATACCCTCGTGTAGATACAACTTACTTGAGCGATGATATTTATCCCAAAATTCCAGAAATTCTGAAAGGAATTAAAGAATATGAATTATTAACTAAGCCATTGCTGGAAGCTAAAATCAGTAAATCAAAAAAAGTTTTTGATAACTCTAAAGTAACTGATCATCATGCCATTATACCTACTGGAGTGAATCCGACGGCATTAACCGAACAAGAAATAAGGGTTTTTGATTTAGTGGCTCGTCGGTTTATTGCTAATTTTTATCCCGAATGCAAAATTTCTACAACCACCGTGTTAGGTGAAGTGGAAAAAATAGAATTTAAAGTAACCGGAAAACAGATATTGGAGCAAGGCTGGCGAGTAGTATTTAGTAAAATAAAAAACGAAAACGAAGATACAGAGAATGAAGAGGATGAATGGACATTACCCCAGTTTGTAAAAGCTGAAAATGGTCCACATGAACCATCACTTGCTGAAAAATGGACATCGCCCCCAAAACCATATACTGAAGCTACATTACTTCGAGCTATGGAAACAGCCGGAAAATTGGTTGATAATGATGAATTACGTGATGCTTTGAAAGAAAACGGAATCGGTAGGCCTTCCACCCGAGCTGCAATTATCGAAACGCTTTTTAAGCGAGAATATGTAAGGCGAGAAAAGAAAAATCTGGTTGCTACCAATACAGGCGTTGAATTGATTCAACTAATACAAGAAGATTTGCTAAAGTCCGCAGAACTTACTGGACGTTGGGAAAAAAAACTAAGGCAAGTGGAACGAGGTGAATATCAGGCTAAAAATTTTATAGATGAACTGAAAGCAATGGTTACCGAAATTGTTTTCAATGTAAAAAGTGATAACCGTCGTCAGGGAGTTCAAGAAGCTGTAATATGTCCTGTTTGTGCTAAAGGAAAAGTGATAAAAGGCAATACCGCTTATGGATGCAGCGAGTGGAAAAATGGATGCAATTACCGAAAACCATTCTAGAAAAACAGCTTTGATTAATGAGACGACTAGAAGCTATATCGTTTATTTACAATGATTTAATTATTTTTTTACAAGGTTATTAGGATTATTTTAACGTATAATTAGAAATAGTTTTTAATTGAATAGAAAAATATAATCATTTGTTTTACAGAATTATAACACATAAAAATTCATTTTTAAACATAAATACTATTATTTGGCACTTTTTGTACAAAAAAAGTTCAATAATTTGATATATCGAAAAAAAATACAGAAATTTGGGGCTTAATTTAAAAACAAAAACAAAAAAGTTAATTTAAGCGTCGGAATTTGAAATTATAAAATATAAATAGCAGAATTATGGAATTAGAGAAAAAGAAATTTGAGATTGAAAAGAAAGACAATGAAATTATCTATTCTAAAGCTATCAAAGCTGGAAAACGAATCTATTATTTGGATGTAAAAAAAAGTAGAAATGAAGATTTATTCCTAGCAATAACTGAGAGTAAGAAAAAAGTGACTGGCACTGATGATGATCTTCAGGTGACTTACGAAAAACATAAAATTTTTCTTTACAAAGAGGACTTTGATAAATTTATTGAAGGACTTGAAGAAGTGATTGGATTTATTAAAACCGAACAAGGTGAAGCCACACCACGTTACGAAGATGCTAAGGAAACAAATGAGGTATCAAATTCAGAAGATGTCAAAACTAAAAGTTTTTTTGATAAGTTTAAATTTTAATTTCGGCTTAAATACACAACAAGTTATTAATTAAGCTTTTGACCGCTTTTATTTAACACAAATGAAATCCTTTGCCAGTGATAATTATTCAGGTATTCATCCTGAAGTATTTGAAGCCATTCAACGTGTGAATATTAATCATCAAATTTCGTATGGTGATGATGAGATTACAAAAGAAACGAATCAACTTTTCGAATCGACATTTGGAGAAGTAACCGTACTTTACACTTTCAATGGCACCGGTGCTAACGTTACTTGTCTGAAGTGTTGTACGTTAGCTTTTCAATCTGTTATCTGTTCCGAATATGCTCACATAATAGCCGATGAGTGTGGAGCACCTACTCAAAACATAGGGTGCACATTATTGCCAATTAAAAACAAGAATGGGAAACTAACCCCGGCACTTATCAGGCCTTTTCTTTCACGTATTGGAAATGTACACAATACACAACCAAAAGTAATATCGATAAGTCAAAGCACTGAATTAGGAACGGTATACACAATTTCGGAACTTAAAGAACTTTGTAAATTTGCTCACGAAAATGATTTATACGTACATTTGGATGGAGCTCGAATTTCAAATGCAGTTGTAAAGTTAGGAGTTAGTCTTAAAGAAGCAACTGTAGATTGCGGAATTGATATTATGAGTTTTGGTGGTACAAAAAACGGATTAATGATTGGCGAAGCAGTTTTAATTTTCAATAAAAACCTAAGCAAAAATGCTCCCTATTATCACAAACAGTCGGGTCAATTGTTTTCAAAAAATCGGTTTATTGCAGCTCAGTTTAACGCCTTGCTTACAAATAATTTGTGGAAAAAAATGGCATTACACGCAAATGAAATGGCTCAAATTCTCAAAAATGAGATTAAAGAATTACCAGATGTGAAAATTACCCAAGCAGTTGATGCTAATGCTATTTTTGTGATTATACCCGAAAATATTATTGATCCTTTACGCATACTTTATCCGTTTTACGAATGGAATGCGGAAATTCACGAACAACGATGGATGTGCTCCTACGACACTACAGAAGAAGATATTCGTAGTTTTGTGAATGCATTGAAATTGTTATTGAAAGTCGGAGTATGATCCGTTTTTATGCAAATAAATTTCGCCTTACATTACCATATAGAAATCTAAAATTTACAATAAAAATGAAAAAAACCATTTTATTTTCAATCTTTTTTTTTAGCATAATGAATTTTTCTAAATCACAAGAACTCATAAAACTTTATCCAAACGGAGTAAAAGAAAGCAATGAAATTAAACTTCCGGAAAGCTATAGAGATTCTAGCTTTATCAAAGACATTTCAGAACCACGAATGAAAGCCTATATTGCCTCCAAAGAAAATTCAAATGGAACAGCAGTGCTAATTTGCCCAGGTGGTGGCTATGCGGGTGTTTCGTTTATAAAAGAAGGCTCTGAATTTGCAACATGGTTTAACAAATTGGGGATTTCTGCGTTTGTATTGTATTACCGAATGCCAAACGGACATTGGAAAATTCCGTTGGGAGATGCCCAAAGGGCGATGGAAATCGTTAATGAACGTGCTGATGAATGGAATATTGATAAAAGAAAAATTGGAATCATGGGATTCTCAGCCGGAGGTCATTTAGCCTCTACAGTAGGGACACACTTCAAAACGCCGGAGCAAAAACCTGCTTTTATGATTCTTGCATATCCGGTTATTACAATGGACTCAAGCTTTACTCATCAGGGTTCGCGAAAAAATTTACTGGGTTTAAACCCATCGAATGATCTGGTGCAATTATACTCAAATGAATTAATGGTTACAAAAAACTCACCTCCTACATTTATTCTTCATGCAAATGATGATAAAACAGTCCCAATAAAAAACAGTTTGAAATTTTACGAAGCTTTAAAGAAAATGCATATCGAAGTTGAATTAGATACCTTTGCAATTGGTGGACATGGATTCGGAATGCGAAAACGTGGAATTCCGGTTGATAATTGGCCTGAATTATTAGAAAAATGGCTTAAAACCAATAAATTAACAAAATAAATGTTCCAAGACGAAACGAATGATGCCATAAGTCTATTACAGCAAATGATTGCTACGCCATCATATAGCAAAGAAGAGAATGCTGTAGCCGATTTGTTGGAACATTATATTGAACTTAAAGGATATGTGGTTTCACGTACAGGAAATAATGTATGGATGTTAAGTCCCGGATTTGACCCTACACGTAAAAGCATATTATTAAACTCACATATTGACACTGTAAAACCGGTTGCCGGTTGGACTCATAACCCATTTGAACCAACCATTTTAGGAAATAAACTTTTTGGTTTAGGGAGTAATGATGCAGGAGCAAGTGTTGTATGCATGTTATCTGCATTTTTTTACTTAACAGAGCGCAAACAATCTTATAATCTTATTTTTGCCGCAAGTGCTGAAGAAGAAATTTCGGGAAAAAACGGAATAGAATGTTTATTGAAAGAATTACCAAAGATCGATTTTGCTATTGTGGGCGAACCTACGCAAATGAAAATGGCTGTGGCCGAAAAAGGATTGATGGTGGTGGATTGTACAACTTATGGTAAAGCCGGACATGCTGCAAGAGATGAAGGCGAAAATGCAATATACAAAGCCCTGAAAGATATAGAATGGTTTAAAAAATATAATTTCACAAAAAAATCTGACTTACTTGGCGAGGTAAAAATGACTGTAACTCAGATTAATGCAGGCACTCAACACAATGTTGTACCTGATAATTGCCATTTTGTTGTGGATGTGCGAAGTAATGAAATGTATTCTAACGAAGAAATTTTATCTGAAATTACACAAAATGTAAACTGTGAGGTACGTGCCCGTTCTACTCGATTAAGTTCTACTGCCACGCCACTCGAACATGAAATTGTTAAGAGGGGAAAAGAATTAAATTTCACATTTATTGGATCGCCAACGTTATCTGATCAGGCATTAATGCCGTTTCCAAGTTTAAAAATGGGGCCAGGCAATTCTGCGCGGTCACATACTGCCGATGAATTTATATTAACTGATGAAATTAACACCGCGATAGTTAATTACATCCAATTGTTGGATGGTTTGGATATTTAAAATTCTAATACATAAAGTTCTAGGGATACTATTTTTATCGAGTCTGTATCATTTATAATCCACTGTTTTCAAAAATTCATTCCAATCCATATTCCAAGGGTCGTTTTTCCGAGAAGGAGCTATGTCGCTATGTCTTAAAATATATTTTATTTTATACCTTGATTGAATATCGTTTACGCAAGCAGAGAGGGTCAGAATTTGTTCATTAGTGGGTTTATCTGTTGGCTGATCAGAGCTTATTAATTCAATCCCAATTGAGCAAGCGTTTACTGAAGTTCGTCCATCGGGTAGTTTACTTTTTCCGGCATGAAATGCTATTTCCTTTTCAGGTACTAATCGAAACACTTTCCCATCGCGACCAATGACATAATGTGAACTTACCTTATAATGCCTGAACTGCTGGATTACAGAGTCAATGTCATATTTATTACCACCTCTTGTATTGTATACAGAATGAATAATTATTACATCAATGTCACGATGAAAAACCTCACGCTTTCCGAAATTTATTAATTTATCGATTATTTTGATTTCATTTTGAGAATTGGATTCTTCAAAACAAAATAAAACACTAAACAAGATTATATATTTTATCGAATTCATTTGAATATCAAACCATTAAAATACATCCAGGCAATGTATCTAACGAGCTTTCCAATAAGCATTGAAATTGCAACTTTCAACCAATTGCATCTAAAAAAGCCTGTTGCAACTGCAATAACATCGCCAATAAATGGGACGAAAGAGAAAAATGCAAACCAATCTCCATACTTTTGAATTTTACTAGTGTAATTTTCAATTTTCTCTTTTTTTACACCAAAATACTTTTCTATCCATTCAATCTTGCCCAGTAGCCCAACATAATAACTAGTCATTCCACCTAACCAATTGCCCAACGTAGCTACCCACACACAAGTCCAGGCATCCAAACCGGCTGCAGTAACCATTATTGAAAAAATTATTTCGGAACTAAACGGTACTACAGTTGCTGCAAGAAATGAAGCAAGGAAAAGTCCAAGATAACCAAGTTCTATTAATCCGGTCATCTTTAAAGATTTATGTATTTAAAAACTACGTATGTAACATTCAAGACACAAAAAATAGCGAATAAAATACCATAAAAATTAGTCTGTTTTAAGGTAAGTGGATGCGAAATAAGTAAAGCAGATACAAATGCTATAATTGGTAAGAAACTCATAAACTGTGCTCTAAAGAAAAAAGTAAATGCCAGTAGTGAAAAGAGTAAAAAAACCAAGAAATTTAGCTTATTTCGGGTGTTAATGGCATCACTATTTGTAAGCGAATATAGAGCAATAATACTGATTATAAGAACTATAAACACCGTTGATAAGTAAATTAAATCGATGAGTTTTGTAGAAGCGAAAGTGAAATCAAAACTGAAATCAAAGCTGAAAAAATTATTGAAATCCACTTTGCCATTTAATAAATATTGGGCAGAAAAATACAAAATTAGTGGTGCCATTGCACCAAGTACCGATGCCAAAAAGGTTCGAATAGATAAACTTTGAAAAATAATAAATCCAATCCAACAAATCGGGATTAAAATCAAAAACTGACTTACAAATAAGCTGCTTACACTAATAAATAAACTACCCATAAATGCTTGTTCTGAGGCTCTATTATCGCGCAGCATATTGAAAAAATTAAACAGGGAAAGTATAAGCAAGCTTAGCGCAATGTGTGCATTTAACTGATAATGAACTTGATACCATGAGCTTATAAGCATTAGAAAAATAAAAATCGGCAAGAAAGTTCTGGTTCTGATTATAGTAAATTTATTATTAATTTGAGCTATTAAAAATGCATTTAAAATAGTAATTATCAAACTTAGAATATTAGCAAAAATATTATTTTCGAATAAAACAATTAAGGGATGATTGTTTGAAATTTTAGGTTGAATTATAGGAATTTTCATTAAAAATCCGGCTAAATCTGTCAACCACAACATGATGCAGAAACCCACCAGCATTACAGCCAATGGGATACTCGGAACAATAAAATTTTTTAGTGTAATTTTCATTTTAAATTAATCTGCCGCTATTTCAATCCTCTTTTTTTGAGTAATGCATCTGGATTTGGATTTGCACCTCTAAAATCACGATAAAGTTTCATAGGATCATCAGAATCGCCACGTTCCAGCAATTTTTTACGGAATGCAGTTGCGACACTTTTATTATATACATTGCCTGTTTCTTTAAATGCCTGAAAAGCATCAGCATCGAGCACTGCAGCCCAAGTATAGCTGTAATATCCGGCACAGTATTCACCGCTGAAAATATGATTAAAATACGAGCTACGATAGCGAACAATGATTTCCGGAATCATTCCAATTTTGTTAAGCGATGCTTTTTCAAAAGCCGTTACATCAAATTTTGTACTGTCTTTCATGCTATGATAATCCATATCCAGAAATGAAGCTGCTAATAATTCGGTGTTAATAAAACCCTGGTTGAAAGTTCCTGCTTTTTGTATTTTGTCCATAAGCTCAACGGGCATAAGCTCCCCTGTTTGATAGTGACGCGCATAGGTTTTCATTACCTCAGGTTCCCAACACCAGTTTTCCATAATTTGCGAAGGTAGTTCCACGAAATCCCGGGCTACGCTAGTTCCCGAAAGGCTTGGATACCTGCATTGAGTTAGCAATCCGTGTAATGCATGACCAAATTCATGAAACAAGGTTTCAACTTCATCCATATTGAGTAGCGATGGTTTATCTTTGGTAGGTTTAGATCGGAAGAGCGTCGTGTAGGGAAAGAGTGTTCAGAGCCGTGT
>CAZEEB010000014.1:0-19980 GCA_964511245.1 uncultured Paludibacter sp. | reverse complement strand
TTACAACAACTGCTTTTCATCTCCAATATGCTTATAAAAAGCCGATAGGACAAGGGTTGTTAAGTTTGGGAGCGGATTTTGGATTTGTAAACATAGGATTTGATGGTAGTAAACTGAGTAAAATTCCAATTGGGACATACCATGAATTATCAACCGACCCTGCTATTCCGCAATCGAATGTTTCGGGAATGGCATTTGATATGAGTTTGGGAATGTTTTACTCTGCCACAGCGTACTATGCAGGTTTGTCGTACACACATCTAAATAATCCTGTTATTGACTGGTCGGATAAAAATAAGTTTCAGGAAACCGGAACGCTTTATTTTGTAGGAGGTTATACATTCAATATACCTGACTCAAAATATATTTTAAAACCATCAACACTTGTTAAAACAGATTTTAGTGTATTGCAATTTGACATTACTGGTCGTGTGGAATATGATTCAAAATATTGGGGAGCAGTATCGTACAGACCTAATTCAATGGCATTTTTACTTGGTATAAATATTGCGGGTGGGCTATCAATAGGATATTCGTATGATTTGCCAACTTCACAATTGCTACTTGTTAGTTCCGGTTCGCACGAAATCATGTTACAATATAGTTTTGAATATGTTTTTGGTAAAAGAAACAGCAAATATAAAAGCATACGAATTTTATAACATAATTAACAAATAATTACATACAGTTTTTATTTCAAAATAAAATAAACAGCACTAGAATGAAAAAAAATCTGATAGTTATCGCAATTGCATTCCTGGTAGTTTCATGTAATAAACCAATGGGAGAATTGACTGGTTTAGGTACCAGCGATAAGTTTTTTGAAGCACAGCCTTATGGTATGGTTTTCATAAAAAGAGGTTCGTTTTTAATGGGAGCAAATGATCAGTCTGCTATTGGTGCATTTAGCGACAAATCTATTAATGTATCGGTTGATGCATTTTGGATGGATGAAACCGAAATCACAAATGATAAGTATAAACAATATGTGGCGTGGGTGCGCGACTCTATTGCATTGCGTACTTTGGTTATGGCAGGAAAAGACGAATTCCGTATGAAGTATAAAAATCAAACTGATGACGCAACACCAGAACTTGCCCGATTAAATTGGAGAGCTCAAATACCTTGGAATTCGAAAGATGAAGAAGTTAGAAACATTTTGGAGTCACTTTACTTTAAAGACAATAACTCATTAGGTTTTACCAAGCAAATTGACCCTGGGAAACTTCAGTACAAATATGAATGGATAAATTACGATCAGGCTGCACTTCCCAGAAATAAATACAATGTAAACACAGGTGCTTACCCTAAAAATGCAGAAGTTCGAATTGACACTTCGTTTATAGAAAATGGAATTATTAAAAACATTACTATCAAAAGAAAATTGGTTAGTCGTAAGGATTTAATTTCGACTCGAATAGTCAACGTATATCCCGATACTATCATGTGGTTACGCGATTTTCAGTATTCATACAATGATCCAAAGATGAGAATGTATTTCTCAGCACCAAATTACTCGTATTACCCGGTTGTTGGGGTAACTTGGGAACAAGCTCAAGCATTCTGTTTTTGGAGAACTCAATTATACAATAGTGTAAACACAGTACGCTGTCAGGATTACCGCTTACCTACTGAGGCTGAATGGGAATATGCAGCACGTGGTGGACGAAAATTAGCATTGTATCCGTGGGGAGGGAATTATGTTCGTGATGGCAAAGGTTGCTATCTGGCAAATTTCAAACCTATGCGTGGAAGCTACTCCGACGATATGGGAACTACGACCATGAAAGTTGCATCATTTCCACCAAATGATTATGGATTATATGATATGGCAGGAAATGTGGCTGAATGGACTTCATCAGCATATAACGCTTCCAATAGCACTTTGGTATCGGATATGAATCCAAGTTTTCAGTATAATGCCAAAAATGATGACCCGGATGTATTAAAACGCAAAGTCATTAAAGGTGGTTCATGGAAAGATATTGCTTATTACCTTCAGTGTGGTGTAAGAACCTATGAATATCAGAATGAAAGTAGACCATATATCGGTTTCCGTTGCGTACGTTCTTATAATGGTGAATAATAGTTTTAAAAAATAGAAATAAAATGTCAGAAAAGGAATCAAAATTTGATATTTGGTGGAATTCAGCAGCCGTAAAACAAAAAGTAGGTGCAGCATATAGTTTAGGTGCATCGGTAGTTATTATTGGTGCAATGTTTAAAATATTGCACTTAAATGGTGCCGGATTAATGTTGGGAATTGGTATGTCGGTTGAAGCATTTTTATTTGCATTAGGTATATTTGATAAACCACACAAAGAATATGAATGGGATAAAGTATATGACTTTGATGGAAATCAGGTTCAAGGCACATCGGCTCAAGGAGGACTTTCTCAAAATAATGGAGTTGCATCTCGATCGGTTGGGTTGAATTATACTGAAACTATAAGCGACGATGATGTAAAAAAACTTTCGGAAGGAATAAAAAATTTATCTGCAACAGCAGAGCAATTTGCCGGATTATCAAATGTGGTAGGTTCTACAAATCAATTTGTGAAAACGATAGACGATGCTTCACAGGCAACAAACAAGTACGTTAAAAGCCAGGAAGTTTTAACGAGTGCTACCAGCATTTTGGGAACTTCATATCAAGGGATCTCAGATGGAATGGAAGCAGTGGAAAAAAACACAAAAGCGTATGCATCAAAAGTGGAAGATATAAATAAAAATCTATCTTCAATAAATAGCATTTACGAAATTCAATTAAAGAATATTCAAGCTCAATCTGAGGGATTAACTCAACAAAATGAGCGTTTACGAACCGTGAATGATGAATTGGGAATTATAGTAAGCGATGTACAAAAAATGAAGTTGGCTACAGCTTCAGCGGCAACAGAAGCAGAAAACTTTAAATCGGGTACTGCCAAACTTGCAAAACAAGTAGGAGAATTAAATCAGGTTTACGGCAATATGCTCAATGCTTTAAGCTAAACAAATGGATTTTTTGATGATTAAAAATTTAAATGTAGAAATCCGATGAGTGGAGCTAAAAATTGCCCGGAAACGCCCAGACAACGAATGATTGGTATGATGTATTTAGTGCTTACTGCCATGTTAGCACTGAATGTATCAAGCGAAATTTTAAATGGGTTTACCATGGTTGATAATAGTTTACATAAATCTATTGAATCTGCTGAAGTTAGAAATAAAGATTTGTATGCAGATTTTCAGGATTTATTTGACAAGAATCCCGAAAAAGTTAGAGTTTGGTTAGATAAAGCAAAACTAGTAAAAGCAAAATCAGATGAATTAGACAACTTTATTCAGGATTTTAAAAGAGATATTGTACGGTTAGCCGATGCAAAAGAAGCAAACGATAGTGCATACGTAAATCAAATTAAAGCAAAAGATAATTTAGACAAAGCCGGTGAATATGGTATTGTAGGTGGACATGGAAAAGTATTGAAACAAAAGATTGATTCATATCGTAATTTTTTGATGGAGTTATCAGTAAATAATCCATCGAAGCAAAAAATGTATCAAGCAATTTTTTCAACTGAACATACAAGTGATGGGAAACCATGGGAAGATGCTATGTTTGAAATGATGCCCGTTTCGGCAGTAGTAACAATTCTGACAAAGTATCAAAGCGATGTTCGATCGTCAGAAGCAGAAGTTATTCAATATCTTAAAAGTCAGACCGATGCACGCGACTTTAGAGTAAATAAAATTACGGCTTTGGTTGTGCCAAATTCAAGATATGTGATTCGCGGTGGAAAATACAGTTCACAAATTGTACTATCCGCAGTTGATTCAACAAAGGTTCCAGAATTTTATATTGGCTCATCGCAGATAAAAAAAGGACTTTATGAAGTAAGTTGTTCTAAGTCAGGAGCGTTCAATTATTCAGGATACATTAAATTGCCTGGTAATGATGGTTCTATACGAACTTATCCATTTAAAAGCGATTATATAGTTGGTGATCCAAGTGCAACACTTTCAAATGAAGATTTGAATGTAGTTTATAGAGGCATTGATAATAAATTCAATATTTCAGTACCAGGAGTGGCTTCAGAAAATGTTTCAGTTCGTGCTGCAGGTGCAAGTATACAAAAAGTAGGTGGCAGATATATAATTCGACCCAATCAGGATGGTGAAATAACGATTTCGGTATTTGCTAAAATAGATGGTAAAGATTTGCCAATGGGTGGTGGTTCATTCCGAGTAAAATACATACCTGACCCAAAATCGTTTTTACAATATACAGATGCAGGTGGTGTGGTAAGACTTATTCAAGATGGGATATTGACAAAAAAAATGCTCAAATCCGATGGTGTAACAATTATTGCCAGTTATGGGCAAGATGAATTGATAAAAGCAAATTTTACGGTTACTTCTTTTACCATGCGCACAATTTTCGGTTCGATAAATGCCGGAGGTTCTAAGTTTAGTTCAAAAATGCTTTCAGATATTGAAAAATTAGAAGGTGGTGATGTTGTAACTCTTAAAAATATTAAAGCCGTAGGACCGGATGGAAAACAGCGAAGTTTAGGTCTGATACAGGTTCAAATTTAGAATAAAAAAAAAATTGTAGAATAAATAAACTATACAGATATGAAAAAAAATTGGATTGTTTCATTAGTCATGTTTTTGACAATTGTTCCGGGTTTTCTTTTAGCACAGGAAAAACAAGTTCCATTTTTTGATAGAAAAGGAATTGTTCGGATACAAACTACCGAAATGGATGCATTGGCTGATACTATTGCCATTGTAAACCACAGAGCCGATGATGTAGTATGGTCAAGGGTTGTATATCGCATTTTAGATTTGCGTGAAAAACAAAATTACCAAATGTATTTTCCAATGCGTCCTAATGACGAATATCGGAGTTTATTCAGGGTTATGCTTGATGCAGTTTGTAAAGGTGCTCCGGTATATAAACGAAATCCACGTGAAATAGTACCTTCTTTTTCAGATAGTGTTCGATTAGAAGGTGAAGAGTTATCAAAAGCATTTGCTTATGATAACAACATGGATAATAATTTAATACTAATAAATCCAATAACAAAGCAAGCTAAAATTGGCATTGATCAGTACAATAATTATGTGAAAAATCAAATAAAATTTTTGACTCAGGAAATTGTATTTTTTGATAAACATACTTCGAGAATGTATACCAAAATTATGGCAATAGCTCCATTGTATGCATTACATCCTGATAATACACAATCCAAAAATTCGTTTAAGTTTTTTCAAGAATCAGTATTGTGCTGGTTTGCATTTGACGAACTTCGTCCTTATTTAGCCAAACAGTATGTAATTCCGAATGGAAATGAAACGCAACGGTTGACTTATGATGAATATTTTGCTCAAAAACTTTATTCAAGTTACCTTTTAGGTGATAGCAATATGTTTAACAGAATGTTATTGGAGTTTGAAGTAAATGCAAATAAAATACGCAAAGAGCAGAATAGGATTGAAACTGAACTTCTAAATTTCGAAGAAGACCTTTGGGAGTATTAATAAGTATGTTTTAATTGAAAAAATAAAAAAAGGCGGCATTGAGTCGTCTTTTTTTATTAAAATGATGAGAAGATATTATAAATCAGTATTTTTGTATTAAATATTGGTTAATAATCTAATAATTAAAGAATTGTAAAAACATGCGAAAAATTATTTTAGCAGATAATCAAGATATTTCTAAAGCGGGCTTAAATTATTTGCTTCAAAAGCTGCCTGATTTACCTGAACTAATTGAAGCAAATAATAAGCAAGAACTACTCATTATACTAAATGAATATCCAAATTCGTTAGTAGTACTTGATTATACACTTTTCGACTTTGAAAGTGTTAATGACCTTATTATACTACAAATGAGATTTGCTCAAGCAGATTGGATAATATTTTCGGATGAATTGAGTGAAGATTTTTTAAGAACATTATTATATAATACACATTCATTTAGCATATTAATGAAAGATTCGTCGAAAGATGAAATTTTAAGGGCATTAAAAGACAGCATGAAAGGTGTTCGCTATATATGCAATTTTGTGAGCAACATACTGATAAATAGCACAAAAACTATTGGGAGCACACATTCAAAACAATTATTAACAGCGACTGAACAGGAAATATTAAAAGATATGTCATTGGGTAAAACCACAAAAGAAATTGCTGTGAAGCGTTTTGTTAGTGTACATACTATTATGACTCACAGAAAGAACATATTCCGTAAAATTGAAGTAAATAATGTACATGAAGCTACGAAGTATGCCATTCGTGCAGGTATTGTTGATATGGCTGAGTATTATATTTGAAATTTAAACTTTGAAATGGAAATTGCAGCATTATTGTCGGGGGGTGTTGATAGTTCAGTAGTGGTACATCTATTAAAGGAAACCGGCTATACGCCTAGTTTATTCTATATTAAAATCGGGATGGATGATGATGAACTTTTACATTGTAGTTCCGAAGAAGATATCGAAATGGCTTCATTGATAGCCCGTAAATATGGGTGCAAGCTTGAAATCATTGATTTGCATAATGATTATTGGGAAAAAGTAGTAAGTTACACAATTGAAAAAGTGAAACAAGGCTTAACTCCCAATCCGGATGTGATGTGTAATAAGCTAATAAAATTTGGAGTTTTTGAGGATAAGGTTGGAAAACATTTTGATAAAACTGCAACCGGACATTATGCAACAACCACTGAAATAGAGAATAAAATATACCTTTCAACAGCATTAGACCCAATCAAAGATCAAACCGATTTTTTGGCTCAAATAAATTCACTGCAGGTATCAAAACTATTATTTCCAATTGGGCACTTAATGAAAAATGAAGTAAGAAAAATAGCTGAAACTGCTAACTTACCGAGTGCCAAACGTCATGATAGCCAAGGAATTTGTTTTTTGGGAAAGGTAAATTACAATGACTTTATACGCCGTTATTTGGGCGAAAAAGTAGGACCGATTGTAGAATTTGAAACAGGAAAAATTATGGGGAAACATAATGGATATTGGTTTCATACGGTTGGACAACGTAAGGGACTAGGTCTGTCAGGAGGGCCATGGTATGTGATAAAAAAAGATGTTGACGCCAATATTGTCTTTGTATCGAAAGGATATGATGTTGAGACACAATACGGAAATGAATTCACGATTCGTGATTTTAATTTTATTACTGAAAATCCTTGGAAGTATAATACAAATGAAATTGATGTGACATTTAAAATCCGTCATACACCTGATTTTACTCATGGAAAAATACTTAAAACCAACTTTGGATATCATTTAATTTCAAATGAAAAGCTTCAAGGAATTGCCCCAGGTCAATTTGGAGTGGTTTATGATGTAAACTCAAAAATATGTATCGGCAGCGGAGAAATAGTTTAATACAAATTTGATTTCTAATTTATTCATAAACAGCATATTGTGTTTTGAAAAAAAATTGTACATTTACAGCTGGATTACTAAGTTAAAGTGAAATTTAATTTGCCATTCAATCATATTTTTAACAGAAGAATGAGCTTTTATTCGAAAATACGTCTAGTTTTAATTTTCCTTTTGGTAAGCAACATATTTATTGATGCAAAACCATTGATTTTGAAAAGCGATGCTACTGAATCTTCTGAGCCAGAATTAGTTAATAATCAAACCATTATTGCTTCAATGATTGGTGATACAACTGTTTGTGCAAACTCACCAAATGTAAAAGTTTCATTTGGAGCAATTGGTGGAACAGCTCCTTATATTTTTACCTATAAAATTAATAACGGCGTTAATCAGCAAATAACTACAACTGGAACTAACAATAATGTGAGTTTGCCAATAAACACTTCAGTACCTGGAGAATATACATATTTGTTAACTAGTGTAGAAGATGCCACAAAACTTAATTTAGCTCAAAACATAAAAATAACTATTACTGTAGCAGCAATTCCTACTATTGATTTTTCATTTATAAATAATCAATGTTCAGGCTCGGCAATAAAGTTTAATTCTTTAGTAACAGGCACAGCACCATTTACTTATAACTGGGATTTTGGTGATGGTCAAACTTCTACAGACCCAAATCCGTCACATTACTTTCATGCACCTGGTACAGGAGTTCAAAATTTTGATGTAAAATTAACTTTAGTTAGTTCTAAATCAAAATGCGCAACATTAACGGTTAGCAAAACAATCTCGGTAAAACAATCGCCGGATGCTAGTTTAAATTCAAGTGCAACGCAAACTACAATTGGAAATACAACCGTATTTAAAACATGTAGCAATTCTATAGTTGAAATTACATTTTCAAATGCTTCAACAACAAGTTCTACTAATACAGACTACACCATTGACTGGGGTGATGGGTCGACAAAATTCACGTCTTCTTCAAATTGGTCAACAACTAAACATACCTATGACAAAGGTTTTTGGAATTTAACTTACACTATAAATGCTTCAAGCAGCTGTCCGGCAGTAAAAGTATACGGCGTTTTTGTTGGTTCAAATCCAAGTATCTCGATGGGAAACCCTGGTAATACCGATATATGTGGACTTACAAAACTTGATTTTCCAATTTTTGGAGTTGCTAATAACCCACCCGGGACTAGCTACACAGTAACTTTTAATGACAATTCAGCCCCACAAACTTATGATGACGCTAATCCATTACCCTCTTCAATAACACATGTATTTAGCAAATCATCATGCGGATACATAAGTTCTGACGGAACAAATACTTATCCAAATTCATTTTCGGCGCGGATAGTGGCTAGTAATCCCTGTGGTCAGTCGGCTGTAGGTGTAGTTCCTATTTATGTTTCAATGCCTCCCATCGCATCATTTTCTTTAGCAAAATTAAATACTTGTACAAATTCTCAATTATGTATAACTAATACAACTGTTGGTGCTGTTGAAATTACAAATAATGGAACAACTGCGACTTGCAGCACAAATAAAAAAACAGTTTGGATTATTACTCCTTCAAATGGAATTAGCTTAGCTCCGGGTAATAGCCTGGGTAATGATTTTGCTTCGAATGATCAAAATTTATGGAGTTCGGGTTCAGCTGCAATATGTCCAAGTTTTTCAATACCAGGAACATATACAATTAGAATGAGAGTAGCCAATCGATGTGGTTTTTCGGAAAAAGATACTGTAATTTGTGTAGAACCCCCATTGTTAGCAAAGTTTAGTTTAAGTACAACCGAAGGTTGTGCACCATTATCAGTAAGCACAACCAATACTACTGACACAACGAAGGTTTGTCAATCGCCCACTTTTTTGTGGACATTGTCATATTCGGCAAGTAATTGCGGAACAAGCTCTTCGTATAGCATTTCAAGTGGTTCGTTAAACTCTGTTTCTCCTTCTTTTTTGTTTAAAAATCCGGGATTATACACCCTAAAATTGTCCGCTACAAATAGCTGTGGTACCGTACAATCATCAACTCAAACTATAATTGTAAAACAAGCACCAATACTTTCAATAAATCCAATTGCTGATATTTGTGGAGCAGGCACAATAAGTCCAACCGCAACAGCAAACAGTTGTACGCCAACCGGCTCACTCACATACGCTTGGAGTTTTCCGGGCGGAACACCATCGACTTCTACCAATGCCATTCCAGGTGCAATAAGTTACAATTCAACTGGATCTTACACTGTTTCGCTAACCGTAACCAATGAATGTGGTGCATCAGCACTTGCAAGCAAAACTTTTTCAGTAAATTTAGTTCCTGATTTAACCAACTCAACACTCGCTCAAACTGTTTGTTCGGGTATGCCTACTGATTCAATTCCATTGAAATCGAGTGTAAGTGCAACAAAATACTCATGGAAAGCAACTGCATCAACTGGTATTTCAGGTTTTATAACATCGGGTACAAGCAATACCATTCCAATACAGACCATTGTAAATAATGGATTAACGGTCGGAACAGTTATATATTCGATAACTCCAATTCTAGGGAATTGTATGGGTGTCATTTCGACATATGTAATTACTGTGAACCCTGCCCCCAACATAGTTACACAACCGCTGTCAAATTCAATTTGCAAAGGTGGTAGCATTTCGCCACTATCAGTTGTAGTATCTGCTCCAGTTGGCACACCTAGTTATCAATGGTATAGCAATACTATAAATAATAATAGCGGAGGCACACTGCTGACTGGCGAAACGAATTCCACATTTCTTCCATCAACTTCTGCTGTAGGAATAATGTATTATTATTGTCTGATTACTTTAAATAATGGTGGTTGTACAACATTAGTTACAAATCCGGCAGCAATTTCGGTTGATGAATTAGCGGTTATAACTATTCAACCGAAAGCATCTCAAACAATATGTGTTGGTGGTAGCATACCAACACCTCTAACAGTTAAAGTTTCAGGAGGAGCAGGCATTAACTATCAGTGGTATTCTAATTCAAGTAATTCAACTGTTGGAGGAACAAAAATAACAACAGGTGGAACATCATCTACTTTCACTCCAACTGTTTTCAATGTTTCAGGTAAATATTATTATTATGTAGAAATTCTATTTACCGGAAGTGGCTGTGGAAGTTCGATTTTAAGTACTGTTTCCGAAATAGATGTTGTTAACGACCCAATTATTACTAAACAACCGTTATCAACTCAAACCTTATGTAATAATTCAGTAGCTGACAGTTTAAAGATTAGTGTTTCCGGTGGAATTGGTACCTTTGCTTATCAATGGTATAAAAACAATGTAAATAATACAAATTCAGGAATCATACTAACTAATGATACATTATCCTCTTACTTACCTCCTACAGGCAATATTGGTACTGTATATTACTATTGTGTAATAACGCAACCTAACGGTCCAAATTGTAATGTTACATCATCGACTTCGGAAGTCATTATTAAAACAGGCTCGAGTATTTCAGTTCAACCCATTGCAATAATAGAATTATGCAGGGACGACTTAGCTCCACTTTTGAAGGTTGCAGTTGTTAATTCAATTGGAACACCGACTTATCAATGGTACACTAATTCACAAAATAATACAAGTTCGGGCACAGTAATTTCAGGTGCAACTGGCTCAACATATAGTCCAAACACAACTATAACAGGTACAGTATTTTATTATTGTAAAATTACCATTCCTTCAGGGGGATGTGGTGTACTGGTATCAAATACCGCCCAACTTACTGTTAATCCATATCCGGTTATTTCTGATTATAATCCCACTATTTGTAGTGGAAAAAGTTTTAATGTAACTCCACTATCCGTATCTTCAAAGGACATAGTTCCAGTTGGTACTACCTTTACTTGGGTTACACCATCGGTATTGCCTGCAGGTTCGGTTACTGGTGCAAGCGCTAATCTTACACCGCAAACTTCGATAAGTCAAACCTTATTTAATTCAACAAATAATCCAGCAACAGTAACTTATATTGTTACACCAAGTGTTGGGTTATGCTCCGGGCCGAACTTTAAGATTGTAGTAACAGTCAATCCTTCAATCCTTGTAACAACAAAATCAACTGATATTACTTGTTTTGGAGCTAATAATGGATCAATTCATACTGTAATTACTGGTGGTGTAGCATTTAGTTCTGGTTTGCCATATACGGTTAATTGGACTGGTCCAAACGGATTTAGTTCAACAAATGCTGATATTTCCGGTTTGACACAGGGTATTTATGATTTAACGGTTTTGGATGCAGGTGGGTGTCCCGTAAATATAAGTGATACGATTTTTGAACCACTCGACCTAATAATTCACACCGACAGTGTAAAAAATATAACATGTAACGGTGCCAATAATGGTGAGATAGCACTTACAGTTAGTGGTGGTCTCAATCCATATAGTTATAGTTGGACAAAAGATGGTAATGCTTTTCTATCTTCAAATTCACATCTCACTGGACTAAGCCCGGGTATTTATACAGTCTCTATTTCAGATAAAAATAATTGCGGGCCAAAAACTGCGACATTTAACATTACTGAGCCAAAACCACTAAAAATAAGTATAGTAACTCAACAAAATAACACTTGCTACGGCGATTCAATTGGTTCAATCAGCATCAATGTGAGTGGTGGCACCCTGTTTGAAATTTCTAAATCTGTTTTTGATTATAAATATTCATGGATTGGACCAAAAGGATTTAAAAGTTTATCACAAAACATTACAAATCTAAAGGCCGGTAGTTATACTATAAATGTAATTGACAGTTTGGGTTGTGTTCAAAGTTTATCGGTAACAATTATTGAAGGAACAGAAATTAAATTAAATTCAACCATTACACCCATAACATGCTATGGTGCTGATAATGGTTCAATTACAGTAAACCCAAGCGGAGGTACACCACCTTATGCTATTCAGTGGAGCAATTTGGCAACAGGATTTGTTCAAAATAATCTTTCGGCAGGGGATTACATTATTACAATTACCGATGCATTAAATTGTCAGAACACATTCCATGTATTTTTAATAGAACCGCCTATTTTTAAAGTATCACCTGTTGTGAAACAAATTTCGTGTTATGGAGCAAACGATGGAAGTATCAAATTAAACTTTATTGGCGGTAAAAGCCCTGTTACATTAGTTTGGAATGACAATTCTACTGCAGGTACAGAACGAAACAACATAGGACCCGGCACATATACTGTAACCATAACCGATGGTACACCATGTATTATTACCCGTACTTTTTTAATAATTGAACCTCAAAAACTATCAATTTCGGCAAACTTGCGCAATGCCATGGATTGTAATAAAGCCAATAGTGGAGCTATAAGTCTATTAATAACAGGAGGTACCCCACCCTATTCTTACAAATGGTCAACAGGTGCAAACACTCAAAACTTAGATAGTATTTCAGCAGGAAATTATGTGGTTACAGTTAGCGATTCAATGGGCTGTGTCCAAACATCCAAGTTCAACATCGTTAGACAACAAGCTATTGCGATTAAAGTAGATACCATTATAGATTTTAATTGTATAACCAAAAAAGTGAAAGAGATATGTATTGCTCATGTTACTGGAGGTGTTGCTCCATATTCTCTAACATGGTCAAGCGGTACAGTGACTGGTGTTAATAATCAAATAATGGAAACAACTCAAAATGGTTTAGTTCTTCTTCATGTAACTGATGCACTGGGTTGTTCGGCTGATTACAATTTCACAACCTATATTCCAACATTGGGTGTTAGTTATGTGATGCAAGATTGCAACAATCGAATTTATAAGTTTGATGCAGTTGTTCCAAATGAATTGACTGATTTTTATACTTACATCTGGGATTTTGGAGATGGCGTAACTTCCAATATAAAGTCGCCACAACATATATTTCCAAGTCCGGGAAGTTATAACATTCAATTAAATGTGAAAGGAACAAATTGCAGTACGGTATATAATAGCAAAGTTATTGTAGGACAATTACCAAATTTAACTATTTTCCCTATTCCTAAACTATGTCCAAATGATTCAGTTACAGTGCATGTTTCAGGTGCTAATACCTACCGATGGAACGATGGGTCAAGCTTTGATTATATTGTATTGAAAAAAGCAGGCGAATACAGTGTTATCGGCACTTCGAATGCCGGATGTACAAGTACTTTAAACTTTAAAGCAAGTTATTTTGATGCATATAATTTCACAATTCAATCTGACAAAAGCGAAATTATTGCCGACCTTACTGCAATTCAAAAAGTAATTCCAAATACCATTCATTTTTCAACGGAATTTGTTGCTAACGCCCAATATTACTGGGACTTTGGAGATGGAACAACAAATTTTGGCGCAGATATTTATCATACCTATAATGTCAATTCGGGTGGATTTTATAATGTAAAGTTGCAAGTAATTAATCCAAATGGCTGTATTGAAAATGCAACAAAGAAAATTTGGATAACTACCACCACTTTACCTAATAGTTTTTCACCTAACGGAGATGGAAAAAATGACACTTTTCTTCAGGGATGGCACATTCAAGTATTCAATCGAAATGGTATTTTACTTTACGATGGCGTAGATGGTTGGGATGGAAAATATAAAAATCAAGCTGTTTCTAACGATACCTATTATTATGTTTTATACTATTCCACTGAGTCAGGAACAAAAACAAACTCTGGATTTGTAACGGTTATCCGCTAATAAGTATTATGATATGAAGAAAACCGTTTTCATACTCCTTTGTTTATTTAAAGTGCTTTTGGCAAATGCTCAGTCAAACATTAGACTAACAAATTATTGGGATAATAGCTTTTATATTAATCCAGCAGCAATTGACGATAAATTTTTGCTCGATTTAAGTATGGCTGCCCGTAAACAATGGCTGGGATTCCCGGGTTCACCCACAACCTTTTTTGTTGCCGGAGCCATTTATAACGAAGATTTGCATACACAATTTGGATTAAAAGCCGTACAAGACCAATTGGGATATACTTCCACAACCAATATTGACTTGAGTTATGCCTATTCACTTACAGTAAATTTAAACTGGAAACTCAATTTGGGAGTAGCAGCAACCTATCAAAGTTTGGCTTACGACATATCAAAAGTCAATTTCTCAACAGCCGATGATCCTTCAATTTACAGTCGATTAGCTACCCAAGATAATTTTAACGCACAAATTGGCGTTGAATTATTAAATAAGAATTGGCGGTTTGGATTTTCCGGTCAAAATATTTTCTCACTTTTTAATCCATCGTCTGCTATAAGTAAACTTTATACCAATACTAATTTTCTATATGGAATGTACCGCGATTACAAACATGAATTTATGAATCTTGGATATGGAGTTTGCGCAATTCAATATGCAAATACACTGCAAATGGAGTTTAATGTTAATTCATATTTTAAATTAGGTGGTTCAACTCCTTTCCAAATTGGAGTATTTTATCGTACTTGGAGTGAGATGGGTATGTTACTTGGATTAAATCTGAATAAAAATTTGAAAATAGCATACAGTTATGATTATGATGTGGGTGGAATAAGTCAAAGTTCGTACGGAACTCATGAGTTTTTAATTAGCTATAGTTTTGAAAAAGTTTGGCATTGCAAGAATTGCTGGTTTTAAATCATTGATTATCTGCATTTTAAAACTTAAAATTGTTAGATTTTTCACTTTGGCTCTAATTTAATAAGAATTTTTAATAACTACTAGGAATGAATTAATAAGATAATAACTTATTTTTGCAGCAAAATTTTATAAAAACACAATGGCAGACGAAAAAAAAGAACCTTGGTTAAATTATTTGGCATTAACTACTATCATTTTTGCTGTTGCAGCAACGCTTTCAACCTTCAAAGGCGGTGGGTTTTCTACCCGTTCAGTATTAAGCCAGGAGCAGGCATCGAACAAATGGGCATATTATCAAAGTAAAAGTTTGAAATCTTACTTATACGAAACACAAAAAGATATGCTTGAAATAGATATTTTACGCATTGCCAAAAATGAAACGCTAGCAAAAACTGCATGTTTAAAAAAAATTGCTGAATACGAGAAATCTATTAAGCGTTACGAAAAGGAAAAAGCTGAAATAAAGAAAAATGCTGAAAATTTTGAAATTCAGCGCGACGATGCACAAAGTCACTCTAAGGTATTTGGTATGGCAGTGATATTTTTGCAAATATCAATTTTACTTTCTTCCATTGCTGCCCTTATTAAGCGTAAATATATTTGGTATATAGCCTCTGCAACCGGAGTTATCGGATTACTATATTTCGCAGATGGTTTTTTTCTGTTTTTCTGAAGAATATTGAAATTTTAGCAAATAGAATATAGGTTTTATTCAACTCTTGGACCTCTATCGTGCCGATCCGAACGGGTTTCTGTTTTAAGTGGATTAAGCCTAAACTGTTCGTTTTTCAGTCTGTTTTGATAAATATCATACGCCATATACAAAGCTTGACGGAAAGAGATTTCAGATGCAATGTTTTGACCAGCAATGTCATAAGCAGTTCCATGGTCAGGAGAAGTGCGAATAACCGATAAGCCGGCAGTAAAATTTACACCACTATCCATCGATATGGTTTTAAATGGAATAAGTCCTTGATCGTGGTACATGGCTAGAATGCCATCAAACTTTCCAAATGTTCCAGAGCCAAAAAAACCATCTGCCGGATAAGGTCCAACGCATAGAATTCCTTTAGCTTCGGCTTGTTTAATGGCAGGTATAATTATACGTTGCTCCTCATCGCCTATTACTCCTTCATCTCCGGCATGTGGATTTAGCCCTAATATGGCTATTCGAGGTCGGATAACAGAAAAATCCTTTTTTAACGAATCATTGAATACAACTAATTTTTCGAGTATCAAATTTTCTGTTAATAATTTTGATATATTATCTACAGATACGTGTCCTGTAACCACCGCTACCCGCATTACATCGTTTACAAGCATCATTAAAGCAGGCATTTCTACTTTAAATTTTTCTTCAAAATACTCTGTGTGTCCCGGAAATTTAAAGTTTTCAGACTGAACATTTTTTTTATTAATTGGTGCTGTAACAATGGCATGTATTGCTCCATTTTTCAAATCTGCTGTAGCACATTCCAATGCAACCCTTGCTGCTTTGCCAGCTTCTTCGGTTGAAACTCCTGGCTCAACTTTTATTTCATCGTCAACACACTGAATGATATTTATTCGTTTGGCGTTTATTTCTGAAATTGAATTGACAGTATTAAAACTAAAACCTTGTAAATCAAGTTGTTTTCTATAAAACGATGCAACTTTGGATGACCCATAAATAACGGGAATAAAGGTTTCAAGCATTCGTGGCTCAGCTAAAGTTTTGAGTATAACTTCATACCCAATGCCGTTCATATCGCCATGTGTTATTCCGATAATTATTTTTGTAGATTCCATATATTAGGTTTTATTTTTCAAAATTAATTTACAAAGATACAAAACAAAACGACTAAAAAACAACGAATTTATTATTTTTAATTTTTCAAAATCCGGTAATTTATAATCCCAAAATGTGATGAACAAACTATTTTGTTAGCCCTTGCTTATTCAAAAATATCAAAACCGATTCCATAAAACTGGCACGGTCTTTTTCTCCCACAATTGTTTCAAAAGGAAATCCAAGTATAATAACTTTATAAGCACCTGAATATCCAATTCCAGCACTTCTATTATTTTCGGAATAGTTACAAATGCTATAGCTATTATCAACAATTGGGTTAATTGCATCTGGCGACTCTACAAAATACATGTCCTGATTTGCTGTATTGTAAAAAGAGTATTCTTTTTTTCGGAATGAGTTAAAAGCTGAGCTATTAACCCTAAAAGTACCACATAAGCTTGCGTGTGAAGTTTGAAACTTGAATTTAAGTAGGTTTTCGGTAAAAGTTTTATCCTCTTGCATAGAATTTACAGATTCACACATATCAGAGCCAATATATGAGCCACTTATAAATACATTTCCTCCCTGTTGACAATAAGCACTGAGTGCTAGTTGAAGTTCTGTAGGAAAGGTTTTAAATTCGGCTTTTCTTTTTGCATTTCCAATAAATGTTTGTTTTTGCTTACCTAATATTAAATCTACTATTTTATATTGATTTAGATTTACATAGCCATCTACAATCGCTTTCAAACTGCATGACACAAAAGAGTAGCCTGAAGATTTAATGGCTTTGCCGTGAATAAATGGATAATCAAATGTATTACCGGCAATTACCTTGGTTTCAAAATTGGTATTACTGGCTCCAAATCCGGGTTGTTCATCGCTTTTCCAGATTGAATTACGTTTAAAATCATTTTGTTTACCTACATACGAAATATCTGACACATAAGGTACTCCAGCATCAAAATCATTTAAAAACCCGGCATAGGTACTGTCAATTTCAAAGCTTGATGGTGCACTTAATCGAGTAAAACCGTTCACAATCAATACATCGGCTTTTGAATTTGGCATTTTACATGCTGATAAAATCTCTGATGGAAAGCTTTCACCACCAACATTTAATGCTTTCACTTTGAAACTGTAAATTTTTCCGGGTTGAATTGGAATTATATATTCTGCTGTATTAATTACAATACCATTGTCGAAATCGCCATCATCAATTCGTGTATAAAGAACGTACTTATCTGGATTAGCTGACAATTCGAGTGAGTCATTTACGGCTTTCCAGTGTAAACGCAATTTGTTTTTATCAATAAAATTACAACTAAATTGTTCTACTGGAAGCGGTTGAACTACGTAATTTGTTTTATGGCAAGTAGCTAAAAACTTAAGAATTCCTTTGTAAATGGCTCGGCTTACAGTAAATTTAAACCGTGGGTCAATTCCATACCGCATATCCGAAAAATTTTGATGTGACAATAGTTCTAATAGCATGGTTGGAACTTCCGGCACTCGTGACTCGCTATATGATTTATTCCAAATTCCTCGTGAAGTCCATTCAGGGGCATAAGTTTTGCGAATATCACTAACAACTTGTGACTGGATAAGATCTGCTAAGTCACGTGAAGTCCAGCGCGAAATGCCATTTGAAAACGTAAAATTTCCAATACTGTTTTTTACCGTACAAATACCGAGTGTACCCACAATTGAATCGTTTGTTGTAAACCCTGCATCGCTATGAAATGCCAACGCCATGTCAATTGGAATGTTAAGCCCTTTGGTGTTAGGCGATACTACCGACCCACCCACCAAGTAATTTAGCCAATATCCCCGTGATTGAAAATCATCCGAATAATCATTTTGCCATTTTGTGCGGCTATAAATACTATCAGGCATTCCAGCCCATTGAAGCCAATATCGAGCACCTTCGGTATAACGTGGATGATTGCTGATTTCTGGTTCAAGATACATAGGAGGTTTAGTTGTAACTGCCAAATTAGGATTAATGCTATCATTTGATTTAAAATTCAATGTCGAGTCATTTTTAAAAGAATTCCGTGCAATATTTCCCATTCCGCCTCCAAATTTAACGGCATCGGCTGTAATTATATTTCCATCAAGTTTACTTTCATTGCTTAGTACCACTTTATTTCTATTATTCCGGCCTTTTTCAAATTGAAAATGACCAAGATACACCCAAGTACCACCATTCATGGTTTGATTCACTTTGAATTCAGTTTTTATTCCTTTATGAATAACGGTATATCGCGCATCGAAGGTGCTGTTTTCTACAGTTTTATATGAAACATATACAGCATATTTTCCATCTTCCGGTATGCTTGGAATCCATTCAGCACGACTCAATTCTTCTGAATTTGATATAGAGGTAATTTCACGGTAAGTTCCTAAATTAAAGGGATTTTCAGCATGTTGATACGTTTTTTTTGGATTTGCAAAACCATTAAATTTCCCGGTTATCCATTTTTTCCATTCACTTTGTTCTCTATACCTGGAATTATTGTCTTTGGAGTCATTATCTACAATAACTTCATTCTGCTGAGTGTCTCGCTCGCGCGGAATAAGTACATTAGCACCTGCATTTTCAAGCATCGGGGCCAAATAAGGCAAAACAAATGATTGTGTAAATAAATCTTCAACGGTGGTAAATACCCGTGGACGTTGCCATTCCCATCGAGTTCGTTTCTGATTGAAATACCATCCATGACTTTGCCAAAGTGCTATGTGACGATTTTGTAATCCATTAACAATTTTAAATGGGCGTGAAGAGTTTAACAGTAATGGAAGTTCAATAATTGGATTTGAAAATTGTCGATTTTCATCCAAATTTTCCGTTTTATAAAAATTTGGAATCAAGTCTTCTATTTTTTTATTTTCTACTTGACAAACTAACGTAAATGTAGAGTATTTTTTATACAGCACTGATGAAATGGCCTTATAAATGCGTTTTACATTTTCAGGTCGAAATGGAATATAGCTTAGTTTATCGCTAGCTGATATTGTAAGTATATTACTTTTAGCAGAGAACCCAACAATCGTTATTTTTCCTACTGCCGTATAACTATTGGCAATTATTGTTAATGAATCTGACAGCTGATTTTCAATATTTTTTTGGCAATAAACTTGCTGGTTTGTTGTAGATAACA
>CAZEEB010000013.1:0-20317 GCA_964511245.1 uncultured Paludibacter sp. | reverse complement strand
ATAGAGCATTAGCAATAAATAAATTATCAGAGCATTTAGAAGAGCCATTTTAAAGCAAAAGAACTAAAGATATTAAAATAAAAAACGATAATTAGAGTTTAATTTAATTGATAATATATTTTCTATTAAAATCAAATTGAATTACCAACAAACATAAAGGTATGAAACGATATATTCTTTTTTTATGGTTATTGATTAACCTGTTTTCCGCAACAACCAATGCACAAGTTGCAATGGGTAAGTGGCGTACACATTTTGCATATAATAATGTGTCGCAAATAGCTCAATCGGATACTAAAATTTATGCTGTTAGTGAAGGGGCATTGTACTCGGTTGATAAGCAAGATGGCTTAATGGAATTTTATAGCAAACTTAGCGGTTTAAATGCTTCAAACATCTCAAGAATTGAATTTGATGCAACAAATAAGGAATTGTTAATCATTTATTCAAATGGAAATATTGATGTTTTGTCGGCAGGTGGAGTGTATAATATTCCCGATTTGTATATTAAACAAATGAGTTCGAGTAAAGATGTAAATCAAATATTGTTTTATCAAAACAAAGCGTACCTATCTTGTAATTTTGGAATTTTGGTACTCAATATGCTTAAAAAGGAAGTTGCTGACACTTATATAATTGGTCCCAATGCCACCGAAGTTAAAGTGCTGAATACCACGATATTTAATGGTGATATATATGCACTTACAGCTACAACTGTATTTAAAGCCTCAGCCGCCGAAACCCATTTGGTAAATTATGAATTTTGGTCACAAATTAGCAATTTACCAGGCAGTGGAAGTTTCCAAAAAATAGCTTCATTTGCAGGGCAATTGGTATTACTTCGAGGCGGATTATTGTATAAAATGGGTAGTGATAATATTTGGACGCCCTTTATGCCAACTGTAACTGCAACAGATTTCAATGTATCCAACGGCAGTTTAAATATATTTGCGTCAAATGCAGTTTATTTGGTTGATAATCAATTTAATTCGGTAACTGCCAATAATATTGGTACAGTAACCGATGCAGAATACGACAATCAAAATGGAACTTTCTATTTTGCCGGAAATAGTCTGGGCGTTATATCACTGAAACAAGGTGGAACTGAACCACCGGTTTATTATAAGCCATTAGGCCCTGCAGTAAATATGCCCTGGAGTATGACTTTTTCTGATCAAAAATTATTTGTAGTTGCAGGTGGCAGATGGGCAGGTCAATACGGTAGGGATGGCAATGTAATGATGTATGAAAATGGTTTATGGACAAATATTTATGCAAAAACCATACAAGATTCAACAAAACATACAGCTACAGACTTTATGAATGTTGCAGTTGACCCAACGGATAATAAACACTTTTTTGTTACATCGTACGGAACTGCTCTTTATGAATTTAAAAACAATAAGTTTTTTAAATGGTGGAATTACACAAACAGTACATTGCAAGGTCATCCAGCGGCTGCATCAGTTCCGAATGATTATACTAGACTCGATGGTGCTGTATACGATCAAAATGGAAATTTATTTCTTTGTAATATGGCGGTTTCAGCCAGTTTCAAAGTTTTATTAGCCAATGGTACATGGACTGAATTAAAATACCCAAATGCCGCAAAAGAAACTATGGGAAATACATTGATTAGCAATCAAAATATGAATCAAAAGTGGATAGCTTGTCAGCGTGCCGGACAAGGTATTTTTGTTTTTGATGATAATGGTACAATTACTGATCAAACCGATGATAAATCGATTTTTATTTCCACATTTACTTATCCTGAAATTGATAATAATGGATTAACGAAATTGGTTTCAATTTATCCGAATACTGTGTATACAGTTGCTCAAGATAAAAATGGAGTTGTGTGGGTTGGTACAGATATGGGTCCATTTCTATTTAATAATTTGTCAAATGTATATAAACCTGATTACACCTGTTCACGTGTTAAGATTCCTCGTAACGACAGTACTAATCTGGCTGATTACTTATTAGTTAATGAAAATATTCAAGCCATTGCTATTGATGGGGCAAACAGAAAATGGATAGGTACTAAGTCATCTGGAGTGTATTTGATGTCTGAAAATGGACAACAAACAATTCATCAATTTACAGTTTCAAATAGCCCGCTATTATCAAATAATGTTCTGTTCATTTCAATAAATCCAAAAACCGGAGAAGTTTTTTTTGGAACTGATCAAGGTATTGTGTCGTATCAAAGCGATGCGAGCAATGCAGGAAGTACTTTTGATAATGTTTACGCTTATCCAAACCCTGTGAGACAAGGCTATACAGGAGTTATTACAATAACAGGGTTGGTTGAAAATACTCAGGTAAAAATTACAGATATCAATGGAAATCTTGTTTGCCAAACAGTATCAAATGGTAGTTTGGCTACTTGGGATGCAAAAGATGCTCATGGTAGAAAAGTGAGCACCGGTGTATATTTGGCTATATGTGCGAATGCTGATGGAACACTAAGTACGATAACAAAAATACTTGTAATCAATTAGTTGGATTGTTTTCTAAAATTTTAAACGTATATTTATTCACATTAGCTCATTTTTAATCTAAAAAAATAGATGTTTCAAAATGTATCAATTTACAAAAAATCACTAAATTTAATTTCCGAAAAATGGTTATTAATTTTAGTGATATTAATTTACATTGTATACAAAAATTTTTATTTCGAAACAGGTTTTTTTTGGGATTCAGTTACAATACTATCTAAACCAGCCACTTACCTGTACAATAACGGGTTGTTCAATTTTTATTATCCCCCAACATTTGATAATGGTGATCCACAGTTGGCACCCTTTTTTATTGCGCTTATTTGGATCATATTTGGGAAAAGTTTATTTGTTACTCATGCAGCCTTTTTTATTTTACTTTGCTTTATATTGATTGCAGCGTATCGTATTGTGCTAAAATTGTTCCCATCCAAATTTACGGCTTATGTGTTTGCATTATTGGTTCTTGATCCAGCTTTCATGTCACAATCAGTAGGACTTTATCAGGATGCTTTTCTGTTGCTTTTTTCACTCTTTACTCTTATTGCATTGATTGAACGAAAAAAAATATTACTTACAGTTTCAATGCTATTATTATGCATGGTAAGCAGAAGGGCTATATTGCTTACTTTTGCTTTCATGGTTTTTAACTGGCTGAATATATGGATTTTAGAAAAGAAATCATTCTTAAATGCTTTAAAATCAATTTGGATTCAGTACTTACCTGCTGTACTTTTTGTTTTTTTGTTTATTATTTGGAGATTGTGGTTTTATGGCTGGTTTTTTACTACCAACGAAACTCAAACCGGACAATTAGTCGGATTCGGAGGTGTTGTTAAAAATACAGCAGTATTAGTTCGGTGGTTTTTAGATAATGGACGAGTTTTTCTTTGGTTTGGTTTTGTTGTTTTAATATTACAGTCTGAGAATAAAAATAAGTTTTTATTAGAAAACAAAGGTATTATTCTGCTTTTTGTTAGTTTATTAGTAATTATGATGGCAGTAACTTTACCAATTGCCAATCCTTTCGGAGCAAGGTATTTTGTAATTCATTATTTTGTTTTCGCAATTTTATTTTCTAAATTACTCATACAAAATTTTTCTGAAAGAAAAATTAAAATCTCATTTGGAATATTGATAGTATTGCTTTTTAGTGGAAATTTCTGGATTTATCCTGAAAAATTAGCACAAAGCTGGGACTCTTCTCTTTCAAATCTTGCATATTTTGATTTAAGAAATCAAACAATCAAATACTTTGTTGATAAAAATGTTGATTTAGAATTAGTTGGAGTAGGTTTCCCAATGTATCACTTATTTGAATATGTAGATTTGAACTCAAATGATAAAAGACATTTCAATAGTTTGGACTATAAAAAGAACAAATGGATAGTTTATTCAAATGTATTTAACAGTAGCGATAAAGACATTGAACAGCTAAAAAACATGACATTTATTTGCGAATTTAGAAGAGCTAACGTATTTATGAGAATATATAAAAATAGCTTAAAGGACTGCTATGTGAATTAAAAATTGAAATTTAAGCCACATATATTCATTCCTAACCATAATTTGTATTATTTTAATACATCTTTAAGTAGTCAACTGTCAGGATTTTAAGCTAAGTATTTAATATTTTAATTAATCCTTAGAATTTACTTCATCAATAAAAAAACCTCCTAATGCTGATTGAATGAAATATTTATGATGAATTAAACTAAGATTATTAGCATTTGACTTTGAAGTAAAATCTACCCTGTTATATGGAACTCGCTTGCTTAATATATCCGTGTAAATTATTATTTTTTCCTTTTTAAAAGTTCGAATTTTTTTCTTGTTTTCATTATCAACAATCCTAAAATACTCCGGAATACCATATTCATAATAATACTGATTTACAACGAAATTTCTTTCTTTTAGTATGAAAATAATGTTCGGATGTCCATGAATTAATTTGACTAAAGCCTTATTATTCTGGTAGTTTAAATGATGATTGGGATAAATTGAGAATGAGATATTCCAAACAAACATCCCTATTGAAAAATAGATCAAAGCCTTTATTTCAAATTCAAAAAACAAGTATATAAAAAATGGAATCAGAAATGTTAGCATTACCATAAATTCACTGTTTCCATGTGAATAAAATGCAAAGCCTAATTGAAGTATAAAAATAATAAAATGTGTCCATTCAAAAGGATTATTTTTAATTTTTTCAAATTTAGTGAATTTTATAGATTTTAAAACTTTAAAAATTGAAATTCCAACAAAAACTATGACAATTGGAATTACAATGTAGAATATTGGCCAAATTTTTAATACATCAATTATTACTCCATGAACTTGAAAAAAGGTTCTGAAAAAAGTGATAGCAGTTATAAAAAAATCATTGAATCCAATCTGAATGTCTGCTTTTTCAGTAAAATAGTATTCAGCTAAAAAACGAAAAAGATTTGTAATTGAGAAATTTTGGTTATTATAATTAACCAGAACTATCGAATAAATAATTAACACTAATGGGGTTGGAAGTAAATAAAGTACTATTGGTTTAATTTTTTTAGCAATTAGCAGCCCTAAAAATAGGCCTATGCCCCAAAATAAATGTATTTGGTGAAACAAACATGCAGTAGAAGCAAAAAAGCCACAACAAAGAATATACTTAAAATTGTTATTTTTTAAGAACTTTAAATAGTAACGTGAAGAAAGTAATGAAAAAAATATTGGGATAATATAGGTTTCAGCTTCAACAGCAAATCGCATTAAACCAAAACTACATGCAACAAATAAAACCCAGATTTTCGCTTTTTCAGAGTTTTTTATGGAGTTTAAAATGATATTGTAGAGTAAAACTAAACATGCCAGTGCGAAAAGACCATTAATAAATTGCATTAATCTCAGCACATCTATAGTTGGAAAAATGAAAGAAACTCCAGTATAAACTAAATGATAAAAATATGTAAAAAGTAGATGATGAGCAGAAAACAATTCATTAGCATATTTTACATCTCCAGCATAACTAAGTGAATCTACCATGTGATTACTATTCGGTAAAAACAGATAAACTAATGAAATTAAAATAATTGAAATATTATACCAATTTTTAGAAATATTTGAATGAATAGTATGTCTATAATTTATCGTTTTTTTTAACATAATAATCCAAATGCAGATAATTTAAATATCATTGAATTCATTTTTCAGTCTAATACAGTTACCCAACCATGCGTATCTGGCTCTTCGCCGTATTGAATTGCACGTAATTTGTGATAAAGTTTATTGCAAATTGGTCCGGGTTTTCCATCAATGGCAAACATATATGTAATTTTCATGTCATAATCATCTATTCTTTCAATCGGACTTATTACAGCTGCAGTACCACAAGCTCCGGCTTCTTCAAATGTTGCTAGTTCCTCAACGGGAACGTGTCTCCTCTCAACTTTCAAACCCAAATCCTCTGCTAATGTCATCAAACTTTTATTGGTAATTGACGGCAGAATTGAGCTGGACTCAGGTGTTACATAGGTATTATTTTTTATTCCAAAAAAATTGGCAGCACCACATTCGTCAATGTATTTTTTTTCTTTGGCATCGAGATAAAATATATTCGAATAACCTAATTCATGCGCTTTTTGCCCTGCTACCAGACTAGCAGCATAATTTCCGCCTACTTTGTATTTCCCCATGCCAAGGGGTGCCGAACGATCGAATTCTCGCATTATAACAAATGGAGTTGTTTGAAAACCGCCTTTAAAATAGGGACCTACCGGCGTAACAAAAACGATAAATAAATACTCATCAGCTGGTTTAACTCCAACCTGAGCACCTACGCCAAATAGAAACGGACGAATATACAGTGAAGCTCCCGATTCGTAGGGTGGAATAAAACGTTCGTTGAGTTTAACGGCTTTTGTAACTGCTTCCTCGAATTTTTCAGTAGGCAACTGAGCCATTAAGGTTCCGGCACATGATTCCTGCATTCGCAAAGCATTGTCACGCATTCTGAAAATTCGTATTTTCCCATCTTGCCCACGAAATGCTTTTAGTCCTTCAAATACTTCCTGTCCGTAATGAATACTAGTGGCTGCTATGTGAATTGACATAAACTCACTATCATGCTTCTCCAATTCGCCCCAAACGCCGTTTATATACCTGCAACGAACGTTGAAGTCCGTTTTCATATATCCAAATCCAATATTAGCCCAATCTATCTGTTCCATATTCTGTAATTTACAGCTTGTAATTATTAATTATAAGCTTTGAATTATTAATTGACTTTCGTTTCCCATATTAAAAAGTAAATCTACAATACTTAAATTTGCCTGAAATCCAAATCGTGATTCAAAAACCTGATAATAAGGTTTTAATGATATTAATGACTTCTGTTTTTTCGGATGCATACTTTCACGAAAATCCAATATATCTGTATTTAAGGATTTTTGATATTCAGATGTTAATGTGATAATTGGTTTTAATTCCAATAATTCTATAACTTTAGCTTGAAGTTCCTGATTAAAATCCCAAAGGAAATCCCATTTTTTTTCAAAAAATGGAAGAAAATCATCCTTATAATATTCAAAAAACGGAGTGGAATTATAAGCCGATTCTATCGACCGCCAATGCTGTAATTGCCAATCTTTATGTTCCGAAATTCGAACATCTCGCATCAATATTTTTACTCCTGATTGTTTTTCAACAGGAATAGTCAATGCATAAATACCGTTGGCTGTAAGTATCTTACAACGATTCCGATAAGTCTGTTTCTCATATGAATCAAATCTCTCTAATAAAACATTTTCAGCATTTGCTATGGCCACATAATACTCAACTGGAGCTAAATATGACGATGTCAGACAAACTGATTTTTTATGACTGCTTTCTGTTTGCTGTTTAGCACTTTCTGCGGGTTTAATGTTCAGCATTTTTAAAAAACCTGTTCCAACGGATTTTACCATCAAACCAACCTTTATCTTTATCGAGCGACAACCATACCAGTACGGGACGACCAACAATATGATCTTCCGGTACAAAACCCCAATATCGTGAATCTGCTGAGTTATGACGATTATCACCCATCATCCAAAAATAATCCATTTTGAATGTATAAGTTTGAGTTAGTTTATCGTTAATAAAAATTTCAGTTCCTTTTACTTGCATTTTATTTCGTTCATATACTCGAATTATACGTTCGTAAATCGGTAAATTATAAGTGTTTAGTTTCAATGTAGCTCCTTTTTTAGGTATCCAAAGCGGACCAAAATTATCTCGTGTCCAGTTTTTATAACCTCCAAGTGGAAATACATCCTTGCGGTTTGAGTCTTCAATTACCACCTTTACACCCGGCGTTTCCAGCAATTTAGTCCTAATTTCGTCAGTCATAGGGAAATGATATACCTGCAGATTTGGATCAAAGTGAAAAGCTTGTGCCAGTTCAACTAAACTTTGAAAACCAAAATACCGGGCATTATTATCGTCAACCAAAAGTCGATCTTCAACACTAATATGCAGTTTGTCAAGCATTTCATTGTTTAATGAACTGCCGTTAACTTGTACAAAATAATTAAATTGAATACCCTGAATATTTTCCTGCGGTTTTGAATTTACAAATACTTGATTGTTTTTAATTTCCAACCAATCGCCGGCAATGGCCACACATCGTTTAACGTAATTCTCTTGACGGTCGACAGGGCGGTAAACTATATCACCATATTCATTCGATTTTGAGTGAACAATTTCCCTGCCCAATTGGTAGCATTTGTCAGTTGCCGGTATTTGTTTTGGATTTTCAACAGCCAATGCCTGATATCCTTCCATATAACACCAAGTGTAATAATCGGGATTTTGTTTATTAACGCAAACGGTATCGCCTGTTGGAAAATTAAAAACAACAATGTCATTACGTTTAATAGCATCAAAGCCTTTTAGTCGCTTGTATTCCCATTGTGGAAATTCAATAAACGATTTACAATTTAACAACGGAAAAGTGTGTTGAACCAGTGGAAAAGAAAGTGGAGTATTTGGCACACGTGGTCCATAACTGGCTTTGCTAACAAATAAAAAATCGCCCACCAATAAACTTTTTTCTAATGACGAAGTTGGAATTTGGTAATTTTGAAACAAATAAGTATTGATAAAATACACAGCTACCAATGCAAATACAATGGCATCCACCCAACCCATAATTGCCAAAACAGCTTTATTCTCAGATTTTTTCCACCAAGTCCATGGAATAAATCCTGTGACAAATGCGTCGAAAACAATTGGCAAAAGTACTAGCCACCAATAATTTCCCACCCAAGCTATGAACATTATATAAACGATACACCAAAAAATAGCTTTTATCCATTGTTTGAGCGTTTTATCAAAACGTGATGATTTTTTTTTAGATTCCATTTAAATTAGGATTATAGTTTATAAAATGTTAAATATCAGAACTTTAGCATATCTTCCATGCCTAAATATCCTTTTTTTGCGTATGTAAATTCGGCGGCAATAACTGCGCCCAGTGCAAAGCCTTCACGACTTTTAGCATCGTGTGTGATTTCAATCGAATCAACTTCCGATTCATAACGAATAGTATGAATTCCAGGTACTTGACCTTCACGAATTGATTTGATAGCCATTTCGTTCGGATTGTTTTCGATTTCTTTAGTCCAACAATTTTTTCTATCCAGATTTTCCAAAATACCATCGGCAAGCGTAATTGCTGTACCACTCGGAGCATCTAGTTTTTGAGTATGATGTACTTCTGTAATTTCTACATTGTAGTTTGAAAATGAGTTCATTAGCTTAGCCAGATAGCTATTTATAGCTATGAAAATATTTACCCCAAGGCTGAAATTAGACGACCAAAACAATGTATTTCCTCCATCTTCAATTTCTTTTTTGAATTGTGGAAGCGCTTCTTGCCATCCCGTTGTACCCGATACCACAGCCACCCCCGAAGCAAAAGCTCTGCGGTAATTACTTATTGCTACCTTTGGTATTGTAAATTCAATTGCCACATTGGCACTCTTAAAAGCCTCAGAATCAAAATCGTCCTGATTTTCTATATCGATAATCGATACAATTTCATGCCCACGTTCAAGCGCTATACGTTCAATGGTTTTACCCATTTTGCCATATCCAATTAATGCTATTTTCATTTTTATAATTTATAGCTCAAAATGTCGTCATATTTTTGAGAATTTTAGCTTATTTTGCAAAACCGAAGTATTATATACTCCAAAAAGTTTAATATTGTCCGGTACCAAGTAAAACCAATGTACATGCTTCTTCTACATGTATGTCATTCTGAATAAGCATTTCTTCTAATTCGGGATTTTCGGTTCCGGGATTAAAAATCACTCGCCGTGGATTTAATGAAACGATATATGCATAATACTCTGGCTGAAATTTTTCTGAAATATACATAGTTACTGTGTCAATGTCTTCAAATTCTTTTTTTTCAGTGTCTATGGTTCTCCCAAAGACCTCTTCCGGTCTTTTACCAATTAATTCAATATCATGACCGTATGAAAGCAATTTTTCGGCAGCTTTATAAGCATAACGTTCTTTATTATTACTTGCTCCTATTATCAGAGTTTTTCCCATAACTTTATTTAAAAATAAACATAAATCAAAAATTTAATTATCCTTCTCTAAACCAATCCAAACACTCATAAATTTCATCTTTTGAAGCAAATTGATTAATACGAATATCACCCACATTTTTTAATAAAGTGAAGTTAATCTCCTTTGTTTCATTTTTTTTGTCATGTGTCATCAATTCAAACATTGCATCATAGTCTTTGCAGCTAAACTCAAAACTCCCATAATACTCTTTTGCCAGATACTTTAGTTTGAGCAATTCATTTTTGGGGAAATTTAGCTTTACTACTGATAAATAAAGCTCACATAACATGCCCCACATTACTGCATAACCATGCAATACAGGTCTATTTAGTTTATAGGAATAACTTTCAAAAGCATGACCAAAAGTATGACCCAGATTCAATGCTTTTCGAATATTCGCTTCGAATGGATCTTGGTCTACAATACGTTCTTTTATTTTGAAACTATGTTGTAACAATGATTTAAGTATTTCAAAATCAATAGATTCCAAATTGTATTTCAAAACTTCATTCCATTCTTGCTCGGTATCAATGAGAGCATGTTTAATCATTTCAGCAAATCCTGAACGAATATTCAAATCATCCAGGCTTTTAAAAAAATCAATATCAATAAGTACAGTTTGAGCTGGTGAAAATACACCAATTTCATTTTTCAAACCATTAAAATTTATACCCGTTTTTCCACCGGTAGCTGCATCCACTGCCCCAAGTAAAGTTGTTGAAACATTTATATAGCGTATGCCACGCTTAAAAGTAGAAGCTACAAATCCACCAATATCAGAAATCATTCCACCTCCGATATTTATCATCAACGATTTGCGATTAGCACCATTTTCGCTTAAATACTGCCAAATTTTAACCGCCGACTCTATGTTTTTATTTTCGTCACCATGTTGAATTGAAATTATGTGGCAACCTTTAAGTTTGTTTGACTGTAGAACCTTAGGTAAACAAAGTCTCTCGGTATTGCTGTCAACTAACACGAAAATGCTATCGGGAGCTTGTTTTCCAATGGCTTCATCAAGTTCAACAATAAAATTACTACATATCCGAGTCTGGGAACTATTCATTTTTTTGACTTTTAGCTCACAAAGATACTTTTTTCTTCAAAATTTTCATTCAATATTCATTAGAAACTGCGTGATTTTATTTGTACTTATAATTTATCAGCACGCTTTCTTAATATTTATGAAAATATTGCGATAATATGAATATATGTTCATATATTTGCAAAAATTTAAAACCAATGAAACCAGATCAGGAATTAATGGCACAAGCCGCATATTTATTGAGAGCAATTTCACAAGGTACGCGCTTAAGTGTAATTTCATTACTGGCATCAGAAGCAGAAATGAATGTAACAGAAATGTTAAATAGAATTAATTGTGAGCAATCGTTACTTTCGCATCACCTAACCGATATGCGTGCTAAAGGTATTCTAAACTGTAGGAGAGATGGTAAAAACTGTTTTTATTCGCTGAAAAACAAACAAATAGTTCAAATTTTAGACTGCATTCGCTCTTGTCAATGTGTATAAACTTTATAGAAAATGAATGAATTTATCAAAAAACATATTATAAAAATTATTGGAACAGCATTAGGTAGTATTGCTGGATTTTTGTATTATTATTTTGTTGGTTGTGCCAGTGGAACGTGCCTCATAACCTCGAGTCCATATATTAGTACCATATATGGAGCTTTGATGGGTTTCTTGTTTTTTGACATGTTTAAAAAAAAAGAACATGAAGCTTAATAAAATGTTTACAAGTATTTAAAATCAGGATTATCTATTATACGCTTATGGAAAGTATTTTTAAAATTGAAAGTTCAACTTGTATGACTTGTACAAATATGACACTCAAAAACCTTGGTACGCTTCAGGGAGTTTTTGGTGCTGAAGTGGATAGAGGCAATGCACAAATAATTGTAAATCACACTGATGAAGTAACACGAAATATGATTTTAGTTAAATTAATATCTCTTGGTTTTGAAGTACTAATTACAGATATTGAACCCGATGAACCTTCAATTTGGGGTTGTGCATTGTAGTTTTAAAGTTTTAATAATCAAATATAAAAATGGAAATGAAAAAAATAATTTTTGCCGGTTTAATGCTTGCTGTAACACTAAATGTTTGTGCCGGAAATACAAATTCAAATAATAATCAACTTCAAGAAACAAAAAAAATGGCAACAATTCACATTACAAAAGCTGAATTTTTAACCAAAGTGGCTGATTTTGAAAAAAATCCAACCGAATGGAAATATTTAGGCGACAAGCCTTGTATAATTGACTTTTATGCATCATGGTGTGGACCTTGTAAAACAATAGCACCCATACTTGAAGAATTAGCAAAGGAGTACGACGGACAAATATATATTTACAAAGTAAATACTGAGGAGCAACAAGAATTGGCAAGTGCTTTTGGTATTCGGAGTATCCCAAGTTTACTTTTCTGCCCCATGAATGCTGCTCCACAAATGGCACAGGGCGCAATGCCTAAAGAGTCATTTAACAAAGCTATAAACGATGTATTGTTAAAAAAGTAAATTTATTTCTGTACTGGTATAATGTTAATTGAATGAAATTTTCTGTTACTTTTTAAACTCTTTGAAAGTTTGAAAGTCAATAGATACAGAAATGGAATTATTAATAACAATTAAAATTATGGCATTATGAAAAAGTATGGAATGTTAGTATTTACTATGGCTCTTGTTTGCAACTTTACAGTTTCGGCTCAAGATTCAATACCACCACAGGTACAAAAAGGTCATAGAAAGGAATTTCGTCAAGGTGAAAAACCAATGATTTCGGCTGAAAAAAGAGCTGAAAAAATGGCAAAAGAGCTAGACTTAAGCACTGCTCAAAAATTAAAAGTTCAGGCTTTATTTGAAAAGCAAGATTCTAAACGAAAAGAACAAATTGAAAAAGGCGAAAAGATTAAAGCAGAAATGAAATCAAAGTTTGAAATTGAACGTAAAGCAAACGATGAAGAAATGACTAAAATCATTGGACCTGAAAAGTTTAAAAAACTTCAAGATTTGAGGACTGAAAAAATGGGAAAAATGAAGGAACGTCATGAGAAACATGTTGACATGCATCCCGAAAACTTAACACCAAAGGCAGTTCCTGCAAATTAAGGCTTAACAAAATAAAACCACCCATTGAGGTGGTTTTATTTTGTTAATTTATGGTTTTTGGGTTTAATCATTACTCAGTTGTGTAAAAGGCACTATATCATTCTTTTTTTTAATTTTTTTGATAGTTTCTCCTTTTATTCAAAAACCAATTTTATTGTTGATTCTTTTTGATTGGTAGTTTCAGTTTCAATGCGACAGTGGCAAGCTTTTGCCAAATCGCGAATCACATGAAGACCCAATCCGTGTTTTATTCCAATGGTTTCTTTATCATCAAAAAGTGCTTTTAAATGACTCACTTGTATATCTTTTGAATTGTTAGTTATGGACAAACAAACCAAATGTTCGGTATTTATCCATGCTTTCCATTTCAGGTATGGTTTGTCAGTAAGAGTTGAAGCCTTCACAGCATTGTCGGTTAAGTTTCGGGTTATTGCTTTTAAAAAATCAGCGTCTGTATTCAAAATTATATCCGATGGCATTTCGAATTGGATTATTTCCTCGTATTTAGCGAAGTATTTTTTCAGATATTCAAACAAATCGGCAATTGGAACAGGAGTAATTTGAGGAGCAAAATTATTCATCTGTCCTTTTCCCCACAAGAGCATATCTTCCATCGATTCAAGTAAATTTTCGGCTTGCAAAAGTGTTGTTGTTTCCAATCGTTTTACAGTTTGCGCATCGAAAAGTTCGGGATTGTCATTTTTCTGACGAAGTAAACCAATAATATTCGCAATTGGACTGCGTAAATCGTGGTTTAAAATGCCAAAAAATCGAGCTTTTATATAGTTGGCTTTGTCCAGATCGGCATTTAATTGTTGTAACTTTTCGTTAATTCTCTTTCTTTCGTTGTATTTGTAGTACGTAAAACTACTTACACCAATTACCATCAATAAAACCAATACCAGAACAGCTATTTCTGATTTTGATTTTTCTTCTTCGAGTTGCTGAATAGTATTTATTGCTTTTAATGATTTAATTTCATGTAACTTGATGTTATTCTGATATTTAGCTTCTGCATTAGCGATGTTTTTCTTTGCCGACTCTTTCAGAATTGTATCTTTTTCGAGCGAATATATTGCTAAGTATTGATATGCTTTTTCGTTATTCCCATCTAATTTGTAACATTGAGCAATGACTTTTAGCAGTTCGGTATAATTCCATTTATCATACATTTTTGCATCTTTCTCAATAAAAAGTAATAGTTTTATTGCCTGTGAATATTCCTTCATAGCAAAAAGAATTTTTCCTTTTATCGTTTTTGCCTCTACTACAACTTCCTGATTTTTTGATAAAAATCCTGCTTGAATGGCTTTTTCAATGTATTTATTTGCATCTGTGAGTTTATTTATTTTTAGAAAATTTTCGGACAATGCCGTGTATGATTCTCCCAAACAACTCTGCTTATCGTAAAAATTTTCATTTAACTGCTCTAATTTTTGGATATAACTTTTCTGCAACTCTATTTGACCTTTTTCTGAATATATTTTAACGTAATAACTATATAAATATGCCAGATTGACATGTTCTTGCATACAATATTTTTCGGCAATTTTGCAATACTCCAAGGCTTTTTCAAACTGACCCATTTGAATGTAAGCGCCCACAATGTTTCTATATAAATTGGCGATATTGGTATTGTTTTTCTTACTTGTAGGGAGTTTGTGTTCATAAACATCAATGGTTTGAAAGGCAAAATTAACAAACTGTTCGTATTCGTCGTGAAAAAGATAAGAATTACAAATTGTAACCAAGAAATTGGCTTTAACTTCCCATTTAATGACCGATTTCAGGTTTGATTTTACGTAGTGAATCAGTGCGGTTTCCTTTTCATTTTTTTTATACAAATAGTAGAGATAATACAATCGGCGAATTACATTGCCAACCTGCTCCATGTCACCCTCCATTTTAGCAAATGTGAGACTTTTTTCGTAACAGTCAATTGCCAAACTATCTTGACGGGTAGAATATTCGTATCCAATGCCTTCGTAATAGTAAAAAATGGATGAAAAATGCTTATTGCCTTTTGAAATCGAAATGCCTTTTTTAGCACTTGTAAAGAGCAATGGAAAGTTTTCATTAAGACAAATATTTCTGCAGTATTCAGTCCATACGCGCATTTTTGAAGTGTCGGCGGTATAGGAATTTAGATTTGGAGCTGTTTGTGCCTGAGTAAAATGAAAAATAAGGAATAAGAATAGAGTAAATAATATCTGTTTCATGTTAATCTAAATTCAAAGCACTTTTATAGTTGCGTCCTATTGGTATAGTAGTTCCATTTTCAAGTTCAATTTTTTGTGCCTGAATATTGTGAATGTGTTTTTTTTGCACAGCAAAACTTCTATGAACTCTTATAAATGAGGAGAATTCGCTCACATTTAGTAAATTACCAAATGATACCGAAACGCAAAATTGTTTGTCAAAAGTCACAATTTTAGTAAAATCTTTTAAAGCCTCCAGATACAAGATATCTTTGATAATAATTTTTATTTTTCCGTGTCCTTTTTTTAAAAAAACACTTTCCAAATCAAACTCAGGCTTTGTCGCTTTTATTCTTAAGTTCAAATAATCCTCAATTCGTTGTACTGTACGTCCAAATCGGTCTAAATCAACTGGTTTAACAATAAAATCGAGTGCATCCACATCAAAACTTTCTACAGCATACTCGGCATGTGAAGTAATAAACACACAAACCGGAATGTCTTTCATAATCCGACGAAACTCAAGCCCCGACATACCGGGCATATCGATGTCCAAAAACAAAATATCGGTAGTTGAAGTGCGTATAAGGTTTGTAGCATCAGCCACATTTGAAAACACACCCAATAAAGTAAATTGACTGTACTTACTGACAAAACTCTGAACGATTAATTGATCCAGTTCATTATCATCAATTATTATGCAAGTATAATTTGGCATCGAGTCGCTATTTTTTACAAAAATAAGATTTTGAATTAAATAAATCAGCTTTTAATTTAAAAATATGTTGTTTGTCTGATTTATCGGTTGTTTATCGGCAAAATAGTTAGGGTTTCTATGAATTAGGTTTATTTTGTGTAATCATTACAAATTACGAAATATAAACTTCCAAATTTTAAAAATTAAAATTGAAAAATCGTATGAAAATTAAAATTACTTTCGTTGCCCTGTTTATTGGATTGATGTGTAATATAAAAATGCACGCTTACACCTACAATATTAGTTTTGCCGGTTCAGGATTAAGTACCACTGTGGATAGTGTAATGGTTCAAAATCTTACAAAAAAAACTACGGCTGTTGTGCTTTCAGGAATGAGTTTAAGCCTAACCGATGTTACTACCGGCTCACAATCTATACTTAATTTAAACTCTGAAATTAGTTTGACTTCAAGCTCAATTGAAGGAAATTCTATTTTGAGCTACAGTGCAGCCCAATCAGGCACAAGCAAAATCTATTTAATAGCAATGAACGGAAGCATTGTTTCTGAACTTTCCGAAAAGCTAGAAATCGGAAAAAATTCTTTTGATATTTCAGCTCCAAGAGGTGTATATGTAATAAAAGTTATAGGCAATGATTACATGTATTCCGGAAAATTTGTAAGTAAATCTTCTTCAACTATCATACCAAAAATAACTTTCAGAAATCATGAAACACAAAAAAACATTCAACAAATCAAAGCCAATAACTCTGTCAGTATGCTATATAGCAATGGTGACCAATTGATTTTTTCCGGTAAATCAGGCAACAATTGTACACTGGTTGCCGATGTACCGAATGCGGATAACACCATTACATTTGAGTTTCATGAATGTAAAGATTTGAACGGCAAATATTATCCCGTAACCAAAATCGGTACACAGGTTTGGATGGCCGAGAATCTGGCTTATTTGCCTGAAGCTGCAACAGCTGACGCAACCATCGGGTCAGAAGATGCCGGTAATTCAGGAAAAGCATTTTATTATGTAAAAGACATGACAAAATACGGTGTGCTTTACAATTGGTTTGGAGCAAAAGTGGCTGTGCCCAATGGGTGGCATTTGCCCTTACATGGCGAATGGTCAACACTTTCGACTTATTTAGGTGGAAATTCTGTTTCGGGTGCTAATTTAAAAGCAACAACTGGTTGGAATAGCCCCAATGTAGCAACTAATTCAAGCTGTTTCTCAGCCCTTGCGGGAGGTTATCGTGATACAAACGGTTACATTTATTTTGGTACCTATGGCCAATGGTGGACTGCCACACCTCAAGGACCTTATGCATATTATTTCAGTATGAATAATGTGTCCGGTTCAATCCAAACCTATGCTGATTATAGCTATCTTGGCTGCAGCGTACGATGCGTTATGAATTAGAAAAATTAGTCGACTAATTAATTTGTAAATCAAGTGCTTAGGTATAATTTATAAAAATAAAACACACTTTCAACATGAAGAAAATATCTCTATTAATCGTTTCTGTGCTTTTGTCAGTACTTTCCTTTGCACAAAATACAGTTCCTGATACACATTTTCGTGCAATTTTAACATCCAAATACAATATACAGTTCGACATCCAAAATACCATTATATCTAACTCGGTTGTTGATACAATTACCTTAATAGATGTTGGTTATCAAAGTATTACAGACCTTAAAGGAATAGAAGCATTCAAAAATCTAAAAATACTGGTTTGTGCGGGTAATAAGTTGCAAAATCTCAACTTATCTGAAAACACTAAAATCACAAGCCTTGATTTTTCTGGCAATAATCTTTCTAGCATTAATCTGACTGCAAACTCAGAGCTAAAGATATTGAGTTGTGGGTCGAATTTGTTCGAAACCCTGGATTTGAGCCATCAGAAAAAACTTTATAACTTTTACTGTGTCGACGCAACTAAACTTTCTTCCATAAACATTGGAAAAAATGATAGTATAGTTTTTATTTGGGTAACATCATCGCTTATTACCAAATTGGATGTCTCGGGTTGTTCCAATTTGCGAGCCTTGGCATTTTCAGACAATAAATTAAAAAGTTTGGATGTATCAAAAAATCCCTTACTACAGTATCTCTCTATTAAGAATAACGAAATTGATAGTATCGATTTATCAAACAAGAATTACTTGTCGAACGTTGAATGTGGTGGCAATAAATTATTAAAATTGAGTGTTAAAGAATTAGTAAATCTTTCGATGCTCAATTGCTCTGGTAATCTGCTTCAAAAGTTAGATATTACTCAATGTAAACAACTTACCTACCTCGATTGTAGTAACAACCTGCTGACTAGCATCGATATTGCAAATTGCCGAAACATGAACATGATGGACATTTCAAACAATTATTATCTGACACGTTGTTATGTTTGGACTTCTGCTTTTCCTGGTAATGCAACAACAGTAAAAACACTCAACACCCCGGTAAATTACTTTATGGCCGGCAACAAGTTGAAAGGAATTTTAGAGCATATCTTTACTGCTTCTACTGCCCAGAAAAAACAAGTTACAGATAGCATAATGGCTACGATAAGCTCATTTCCACTCATAGAAAATGACACACTTGCCACATTTATGTATCGTGGAACAGCAAAAACAGTGTTGTTGACAGGTGAAGTATTCAAGTGGTCGACAACCGGTATGCAAATGACAAATATTCCGGAAACAGATTTGTGGTTGCTGAACCAAAGCTACGAGGCTGATGCCCGACTCGATTATAAATACATCGTTGACGGCAATTGGGTTCTTGATTGTCTGAACAAATTCAGTTGTGCAAGCGGCTTTGGTAATAATTCTGAACTCCGAATGGGAAAATACATTACTTCGCCCGAAATTGAATATTATGCCGGAATTCCTCACGGTCAGATAATCACTCAAACTGTATCAAGTACAATTCTGAATAATTCTCGCACCATCAAAATTTATCTACCTCCATCATACTCTGTGGCAAATAAAGATAGTTTTCCGCTGGCTATCTTTCACGACGGCCTTGAATATATTTCGTTGGCAAATGCCAATAACACACTGGATTACCTGATAGAAAATAAAAAAATCAGACCTATCATTGCTGTTTTCATTCCTCCTGTTGACCGTGCAAATGAATACAGAGGCACACTGAGCGATAAATTCACGAAACTCATTTCAGACGAGATACTTCCACTCATTTCATCTCAATTCAGAATATTTGTTGCAGCAAAATACAGAGCTTCCATCGGAATTTCAAACGGAGGTGATATTTCACAACATTTGGGGTTCAAATTGAGCGACAAAATAGGAAATGTGGGCAGTTTCTCGGCAGGAGGATATTGGTACACAAACGAATATTTAGGTTCAAATAAACTGAACCTGAAGTATTACATTGATGCCGGAACTTATGATGAGGTCGGATTTTTGACTAACAATCAGAATTTTGTAAACTGGATATTGGATTTGAAAGGTTACGACTACAAATTCAAAATTTTTCACGAAGGGCACAGCTGGGGCAGTTGGAGAGCACATTTGCACTATGCACTCGAAGAATTTTTCCCATATCAGGATTTGTTTCAGGCAGTAAATTCGGTTTATACTGATTTGAGAAGCAATGTGATTATAGAAAATTTTCCAAATCCATTTCGTACTTCTACAACCCTACGATACAATTGTGCTAATTCCGGATATGTAAAAATTGTTGTTACAGATGCATTAGGAAGAACGCTTACAACACTTGTAAATCGCGAAATGCAGCCAGGAACACATGAAGTAGTTTTCAACACTTCAAATACAAGCAACGGAATCTATTTCGCCACAATTCTTGTTAATGAAATCAAAATGAATACAATTAAATTAATACAGTTAAATAACTAGAGATTCATTATTATTCTCAGATTAGATAAAATATTGATTAGCAAATCAGTTTACGCCAATGAATTTATTCCGGTTGGTTCACTATCAAACGGATTATATCTTGCAAAAATAACCACATCTACCGGAGTTATTAAAATAAAAATTCAGAAAAAATAGAATTTGTATTTTTTAAAATTTAATTCAAAAAGCAATACTTCAAAACATGAATCTGTTTTGAAGTATAATTCAATTTATTAACTTGAGTATTAAAACTTCTGATGTAACATTTTTGTCTGTTATATTAAG
>CAZEEB010000012.1:7742-20528 GCA_964511245.1 uncultured Paludibacter sp. | reverse complement strand
AGATAGCTTCAGGTGACTGGAGTTCAGACGTGTGCTCTTCCGATCTAGCATCTCTCGTGCATCGTTGAAGAGTTTTAGTGCTTCTTCGGCTTTCGGTCGGTCGGTAACCGGAAACTGCTGCAACCAACTTTTTTTGCACGAAAGACAATCGTGAACAGTTTCAATTCCGTCGTATTTGCCCGAAATACGCCATGCCATAAAAAAAAATACCCAGTCAATATAGGGTACAATTTCTTGTAAATCAATATCTTGTAGTTGTATAAGTCCTAGTTGATTTGGTTTTGCCGGAATGTAGTTCATCGTTTTTGGTAGTTTCGGGTTAAAACACAAAAATACAGTAAAAAGTTGTATTAATGGATGAAATATACCATTGGAACTTAAAAATACAGTAAAAAAACAAACGTTTGCATGAAATATTTGAGCAAATGGATTTTGATTCAATGAAGTGACAATTTCGAGGCAGTATATTTGCGATTCATAACCCGGAAAATCAACTACATCATGAATTCAAAATTACTCCGCAATTTCAGCTTATTATTCATCCTTGTTTTCATAATTAATTCTCTTTCTGCACAAACCAAAGTTTTCACGACCTACCTCTGGCACATGGATCAGCCGGTTTATTGGCCCGATTTCAGCAAAGACAAACCCGAATCCAAGCAATTTGCCGAAGAATCGCAACGGCTTAAATTGAATAATACAAATATGTATCCCGGAAGCGTAGTAGCACATCCAAGCAATGATTTGGAAGGTATTTTTTCAAAAGCAGATCGCATTCTCGATTATCAAACCTATCCGCGCGATGGGGTAAACAGTATTAAAGATTTGTCTAACGGAGGTGCTCAGGTAAGTATTTCGGGCGGATTAATGGATAATATAAAATCACTTGGCAATAAAAATCAATGGGGATATTACCCTACATGGTACAGTGGTTATAAAGAGGCATTTAATTGGAAAACTTCGGGTGGATTTCCTCGGTTGGATATCATCAACTTTACATACGACCATGCTTTGTCGCCTTTGGTTAGCGAGCGCACACTCATCAAAGAAATTCAGGCGCATCAATACAGTGCACAGAAATATTACGGCTGTTCTTCTAAAGGTTATTGGCCTGCTGAATGTGCATTTTCTGAACGCATCATTAAAGCGCTCAAAACCTGTGGTATAGAATGGTCGATAGTTCCGAACAGTCACTTGGCACGTACACTATCGGATTATGTGCATCCCTATAATATTAATGGCAATATAGATGCACCCAATAAAGCCGACATTGTTTCAACTGTTGGAACGAACTGGGCTGATGGCACTATTGATGGTCGTGGGGTACGTATTGCTGCTCCATTCAGCTATCAGGCTCATAAAGCACAATACATTGACCCGAATAATGCTACGGCTTATACCATTGATGTGGTCCCAATGTGTAATTACATGAGTTATGTGGATGGTTACAGTGGCGAGAATGCTGGTGATGTTTCTACCCGTGTGGCGGCTTTCAGTGATGTTAATCATCCAAGTATTGTACTTTTGGCGCACGATGGAGACAATGCCTGGGGAGGCGGTAGTAGTTATTATGGTTCGGCTGTAACCAGTTTTGCCCACGGTGCAGCCGGTGCCGGTTATCAACCCACAACCATTCAGCAATTTCTAAAAGATAATCCTGTTCCGGCAAATGACATTGTGCATGTGGAAGATGGTGCGTGGGTAAATGCTGCCGACGACTGGGGACATCCGCAATTTATCAACTGGCTCTGGCCGCTTTATTCCAAAACAAATTACAGGTTTGACCCAACGGGCTGGACTGAAGATGCTTATAACTGGTCGGTACTTACTGCTTCTGAAAATTATGTAACCATGGCCGAAGATCTTGAAGGCGGAAACCTCCGTATTCAATATGTTACCGAGGGTGGTTCCACAGCTACGAATGCCGAAAAAGCATGGCATTTTTATATGGGTGGACTTAATTCAGGGTTTATGTATTACGGTACATCCGAAGATATGATAGTAAAAGAATCATTATCGAGCAATATAGCCATTGATTATGCCAACAAAGTAATTGCCTCTAAATCGGGGGTTGACAACACACCGCCTTCAGTTTTTATACCACAACGATTTCCCTACAATCCGGGCGATTACATTTTCGGTGCGTTGTCGGGCTATAAAAAAGTGGCTGTTTCGAGCGATTTTGATGTTTGGACTTATGCCTACGATGTGAGTGGTCTGGCATCGGTTACTCTGAAATACCGCACTGATTTTGATAAAAAATTGAATTCAGAAAATAAAATATATGCCGAAGGTCCTGGAGTTACAGCCTGGACAAGCAAAGAAATGACACGTCAACCCATGGCAGCAGCTCCATCAACACTCACAGCCAGTATTTTTATTACACCCAAAGCTAAAGCCGATTTATGTTTTGCCGAAATAAAAGGACTAAAAGACACCTTGGTTGATTATTATGTGGAAGCAATAGATAGCAAAGGCAATGTGTATAAAAGTCCGATTCAACATGTGTATGTGGGAGCAAGCAACGGCGGAGGCGGAACTTCAACAGATGTTTCATGGACGCCAACTGCTCCTACAACCGCAAATACTATAACCATTAACTCAAAAGTGGCAACTGCTGCATCGTACCTGCATTGGGGAGTAAATGCCAACGGATCTACCTGGACAATTCCAAATGCTGCGTATCAGCCAAGCGGTACTGTTGCTGTTACCGGAGCTGTTGAGACACCGTTCACTCTGGTAAATGGAGTTTGGCAAGTTGTGTTGGGACCGTTTAATAATCCGGCTCAGACTGTAAATTCAATTAATTTTGTTTTGAAACACGGATCGAACTGGGATAATAACGGTGGCAGCAATTACAACATAACTGTTACTCCGGTAGCCACAAACAATCCGTTGGGACAAAATATCAACAAAACACTCACTGCCAATCAGGCTTACACTTTTTCGGTTTCAGATTTTGGCTTTAGTAGTCCGGTTTTAAATGCTTTTAAAGGAATTAAAGTGCTCACAATCCCAACCAATGGTTCTTTAGTTTTAAATGGGACACCTGTAACAACCAATCAACTCATAACTAATGTGGCACAATTGAATTATACATCCGCAAGTATAACCGGATCATTTACATTTCAAATTTTGGATAATGCCGATTTAACTAGCGATGCCACTTATACTGCCACCTTTACAGTTGGAAATATAACTCCTTCGGGAATAACCGTTTCATTTAAAAAACCGGTTGATTGGGGAACAAGCGGAGCTTCGGTTTATGCATGGACCGGAACCAGCACAGCCGTGGCCGGAGCATGGCCCGGTACTGCCATGACTGACATTGGCAATGGTTGGTATTCGTATACATTTGCTTCGTCCATATCCACCGTAAATGTTATTTTTAGCAAAGCAGGCTCACCACAAACAGTGGATATAACCGGTGTAAGTCAGTCAACTTGTTACCAATCAGGAAGTTTAAGTGGTACCAAACTAACAGTCAATACCACCACATGCCCTACTAATGCCGTACAAACACCACAATCTTTGCTCAAAGCACTAATCTACCCACAACCTGCAGCTAGTCGGTTTGTGTTAGAATTGCCCAATATTCCCGAACAAGGAAGTTATGTGTTAAGCATTGTAGACTTAAATGGAAGTGAAGTGCGCCGAGATTCATTCAGCGGAAATTCAACAGTGATTGAAAGGGAAAACCTGAAAGCCGGATTGTATATTGTTCATGTCACTTCCAAAAAAACGGCATTCGAGTTTAGTGTTAAACTTGCGTTAAAATAGCACTATAATTTCAAATTAGCAGACTATTGGCTGAATCTTTCTATTGAAGTACAGCCGTAGTCTGTTTGTTTATTTGGTAGTCAGGAGACTTCCATTTTGTACGAAGAAGTTTGGAAATTTTCGCCTTCCAGCCATTCCAACTACAATTAACCAAACTAAAGTTATGACACGTTATTTTTTTGGCAATACTATCAGTCTGATTAACGATTACTCGATTAGAGTGATGTCTCTATGGATTTAAATTTAAGCTTAATGCAATCTTTCCAACCTTGCTGCATCAAGCCTGATAAGGATAAATAGCAAAACGGTAAAGCCCCACAGCGAAGAACCTCCGTAACTGAAAAATGGAAGAGGAATACCAATAACAGGCATAATTCCAAGCACCATTCCCACATTTACCATCAGGTGAAAAAAGAATATACTTGCCACACAATAGGCATAAATACGGCTAAAAGCATCGCGCTGTCGCTCAGCAATTCGCAACAGGCGCATCAATAGTAACCAATATACAAACAATACGAGCGTAGAACCCCAAAATCCGTGCTCTTCGCCTACCGTGCAAAATATAAAATCGGTATCTTGTTCGGGCACATATTTAAGTTTGGTTTGCGTGCCATTCAAAAATCCTTTGCCAAAAAAACCACCCGAACCTATGGCTATTTTAGATTGATTAACATTGTAGCCAGCTCCTAATGGCGCATCTTCCATGTTAAGCAATACTTTGATACGCACCTGCTGGTGGGGCTCTAATACCTTTTCGAACAGGTAATCGGCCGAAAAACAGAATAGCACTGACCCGATAGAAAACAAAATTAAAAACCAGTATTTTTTGAACCGATTAAAAAGCTCTACAAAAAGCCAATAAATGCACGATGCCAGCACGGTAAAAATGGCTACATAGTTATAATTTACAAAAAACCACGTATTTAGCACAAACGCAACAATTCCGATTCCGATTACAGCAACCGTGAGTATGATTGCTTCTTTTTGGTTACGACAGAAAAAAATGGCATACACAATTTGCACCACCAGAATAAAAATCATTCCAAGTATCATACCCAGTGTACCATGGTCGACCTGAATGCTAACTATGCTAAGTTTAATAATTGTAACAAATAATATAATGGCAAATGTTCCAATTAACAGTACTATTCCATTCATTCCTTCACGATAAAGCATCAGCGAAAAAGCCAAATACACCAAGGCTGTACCGGTTTCATTTTGAAGTATGATAAGAATAAATGGAATAAAAATAATAATACCAAGAGGAATTAAGTCGCCCCAAGATTTGAGTTTATAGTTATAAGCGCTCATGTACTTCGAAAGACCTAATGCTGTAGCCATTTTAGCCAGTTCGGCCGGCTGAAAACTTATTGGTCCAAGTACCAACCAGGAACGCGAACCCTTAATGTCGTGAGCAACAAAAATTGTAACTATCAACAATAAAATGGCTGCCACATAAATAAACCATGCAAAGATATTATACAGTTTTGAATCAATTAACAGTAAAATTCCACCCAAAGCAAAAGCCGTAATTATCCACAGAAACTGCTTTCCGGCTCGTTGGCTAAAATCGAAGATACTCGCTTGGTCGAAATTATAACTGGCACCATAAATACTAATCCAGCCCATTAGTACAAGCACAACGTAGAAAAAAACCGTTGTCCAGTCGAGTGCATATTTTATACTAACGTTTTTGGACATTTGAATTGGTTATAATATTCGAAATTCTATCTTCTATCTCTTTATTGGCAATTTTTCCTTTTAAATACTGTTCCACCAACAAACTAAAAATTGGTGCAGCATAGGTTGCTCCGAAACCCGCATTTTCTACCACCACCGCAATGGCAATTTTAGGGTTTTCGCGCGGTGCAAAGCCAACCATAAATGCATGGTCTTTTCCGTGGCTGTTTTGAACTGTACCGGTTTTACCACACATACTTATATCCGCAATTTTACTTCCTTTACCGGTACCAAATTCAAATACCCGCCACATTCCTTCATTGACAACAGCAAAGTACTTTTTGTCAATTTTAACTTGATGAATTTTGGTTTTCATCGAGTCTGACTTGTTGAGATGGGGTGTAATATAATAGCCTTCGTTTGCTATAACTGTCATTGCATTAGCTAGTTGCAACGGTGTGGTCAATACTTCGCCTTGCCCTATAGCCAATGACCGAATGGTGATAGCACGCCAGCCGGTAAGGCCGTACACTTTGTCAAAAAACTTTTCGCTCGGTATGTTTCCTCTCGATTGTTCGTAGATATCACTTCCTGTAAACTTACTTCCGTAGCCAAAGCTTCGAATCAGTTCTTCCCAGTTTTTATAGTTCTTTCTGAAATATATGTTTTTTTCGCCATATCCATTTTTCTCCAGCGTGACTCTAAAAGTATTCCAAAAATAGGGATTACAACTTTGCTCAATGGCACTAAGCAATCCTACCGGCGATCCGTGATGGTGTGTACATTTTACGGGCGATGATTCGGGTCCATTACAGCTAAAAATTGTTGCTTCATTGATACCATCCATTTGCTGACAAACCAATGCCTGAATTGGCTTAAACGATGAGCCGGGTGAGTATTGGGCTTGGGTGGCTCTATTCATCAATGGCTTCGTTGGATCACGCACTAATTGCATATAATTTTTTGACCGTTGCCGCCCTGATAGCAGTGAGGGATTAAACGTAGGATTTGATACCATTGCCAGAATTTCGCCTGTTTTTGGTTCGATGGCAACCACGCTGCCCACTTTGCCATTTAGTAGTTTGTTAGCCAATTCCTGAAGTTTTGCATCAAGCGTCAATGTCAGATTTTGACCGGCTTTTGGAGCAATATCTTCTTTTCCGTTTTCATATTTTCCTTTTATTCTTCCTTTGGCATCGCGCAATAATATTTCCACGCCCTTTTCGCCTCTGAGTTGTTCTTCGTAGGTATATTCAATGCCATCTCTACCGGCATAGTCACCCTGATTGTAGTAATCGTCGGCTTCAATTTTTGCTCTCGACACTTCACCAATGCTTCCAAGTACATGTGTTGCCGAAGTAAATGCATATTCGCGCAAAGTACGATTTTGAATATAAAAACCGGGGTATTTATACATAGATTGTTGGATGGTGGCTATATCTTTTATGCCTAACTGTGTCATGAAAAGTTGAGGAGTGTATGACGAGTAACCCGGATTTTTTCGTCTGTCTTTTATCTCAGATATTCGGTTGACAAAGTATGATTTGCTTATATCCAATGCTTTACAAAATGCCGTAGTATCCAAATCACGAATTTCACGCATAATTAATGCAATATCATAAGCAGGTTTATTGTAGACCAATAAGGTATGATTGCGGTCATATATTAAACCACGAGGAGGGAATTGAGTTTTTTTAAGAAAAGCATTACTGTCAGCTCCATTTTTGTATTTTGGGTCTATAATTTGTATTGTAAATAAGCGCAAAACGTACAATACTATGATAGCAGACATGATTCCGGCAATCACATATCTTCTGCTCTGCAGTACATCGTTTATCATAACTTACTTTTTATTAAGCGATTGTATTCCCAAAATAAGCAATATAGTAATTGTGGAACTTAAGCTAATTTTGGCCAACATCAACCAAAAATGAACAAAGGAAAACGCTTCAAGAAAAAACAAAGCGCCGTGATGAATTAAAACCATAAAAATCACATATTTTACATAAGTTGCTACGCTAAAACTGTGATATGAAGGCGTAGGGTTATTTCCTTCGTCAATATTGATAAAAAGATTAATAATTCCATTTCTCAAAAAAGCAATTAACACAGTAGCCGAACTATGCATGCCGGGTGTGTTTGAAAAAATATCAATGGTTAAGCCTAACCCAAAGGCCAACAAAAGTGATACCCAGCGTGCCGTTCTAACGGGTAGCGACAAGATAAACAAAATATAGATATAGGGATTTACAAATCCTAAAAATTGAATATTGTTAAGCACCAGTACTTGTAAAAGCACCAGAATTATGAATCGCACTATATTTTGAAGTACTATCGGCATTTTTTTCAGTCACTATTTTTTGTTATTCTTCAGCTTTTTTTTTCAGCTCCTTTTGTTCGTTATAGTTCAGATAATCAATAACTTTAACATGCGATAAAGTTCGGAAATTAACTGATAATTTTACCTTAATTTTATAGTAGGCATCACTTTCCTTTATTTTAAAATCTTCTATATTTCCTACCGGTATACCTTCAGGGAAAGTGCTTGTTAATCCACTTGTTATCAAGGTATCACCCAGCGACAGTTCAACATGTCGCGCAATGTCGGTAAGGTTTGCATACCGGTAATCTTCGCCGCTCCAGAGTAGCCCACCGCTGTAATTGTTGCGTTTAAATTTACAACTAATTTCTATTTTGGGGTTTAAAATTGGAATTACTACGGAATATTTTTCCGAAACAGTTTTAATAATTCCCACCACACCCTCATCGCTTACCACACCCATATCAGGTCGAATTCCATCCCTTGAACCTTTATTTAGTGTAATATAATTTTGAAGTTTGTTTGTAGAACAGCTTATTACTTTGGCCGAAATAAATTGATATTCCATTTCAGGTGGAATACGAAACCGAATAGAGTCTTTAGCTTGAGGTTTTAAGGTGGCTAATTTGTTTTCTAGCCGTATAAGCTGATTTTTAAGTGCCGTATTTTCTTCAGAAAGGTTGTCATTGGCAACTCTAAGTTTGAAAAATTCAACTACAGAATTGCTCCATTCATACATTCCGGAAACCATTGTATTACTGGACGATAGGAAAACACTTTTCTGATATCCCTGATTTTTTACAATCATGCTGAACGAAATTATTTCCAGAAACAGAAATAAAAACACAACACTATATTGAATCAAAAAATTGATTAGATTCTTCATGATTGATTAAAAATAAAGGCAATAGAGGGTAGTTTTTTATAAAAAAATTTCGATAAACACTTTTTTGGAAGGCATTTATCGAAATTTTGAATGGATTTTTATCGAATCAGGAACGAGAATTTATCAACATTTTTCAATGCAATACCAGTGCCACGGGCTACAGCGCGCAATGGATCGTCTGCAATGTGGAACTGAATGTTCAGTTTGTCAGTCAAGCGTTTATCCAATCCACGAAGCAAAGCACCGCCCCCTGCAAGGTAAATACCACGTTGAACAATATCGGCATACAGCTCAGGCGGAGTTTGTTCCAAAGCACTGAGAATAGCTGCTTCAATTTTCGAAATTGATTTTTCCAAACAGTGTGCAATTTCCTGATACGAAACAGGCACTTGCATTGGCAAAGCCGTCATTCGGTTTGGTCCATGAACAATGTAATCTTCGGGAGCATCATCCAAATCAGTGAGGGCTGCACCAACATTAATTTTGATAAGTTCAGCCGTACGTTCACCCACTTTGATGTTGTGCATCCGTCCCATATATTCAACAATATCCAAAGTTAAATCATCACCGGCAATACGGATAGATTTGTTGGAAACAATTCCGCCAAGTGAAATCACAGCAATTTCAGTTGTACCACCGCCTATATCCACAATCATACATCCGTTTGGTGCTTCCACATCAATGCCAATACCAATAGCAGCAGCCATGGGTTCGTAAATCATATACACTTCACGTCCACCGGCATGTTCCGACGAGTCACGTACAGCACGAATCTCCACTTCGGTACTTCCCGAAGGTATACAAACTACCATTTTCAAGGTTGGCGAAAATAAATGATTTTTTGTTGGAATCATTTTAATCATTCCTCGAATCATTAATTCGGCAGCATAGAAGTCGGCAATTACGCCATCGCGCAACGGGCGAACCGTGCGTATTCCTTCGTTTTCTTTTCCTTGCATCTGACGAGCTTTTTCGCCAATGGCAATCAGTTTATCAGTACGTTTGTCCAACGCCACTACCGACGGTTCGTCCACCACAATTTTATCGTTGTGAATGATGATTGTATTGGCTGTTCCCAAGTCAATAGCAATTTCTTGTGTAAATGAAAATAGTCCCATTTTCTTAATTTATTTCAGGTGGTTTTATTTTTATTTTTTTACGGTTACAGACACTCAATTAAGCATCTGTACGGTATTATTTAATGTTTAAAATGACGGAATCCGGTTGTTACCATAGCCAGTCCGTTTTGATTACAATTTTCAATCGAAAGTTTATCATTAATCGAACCTCCCGGTTGAATAACGGCTGTAATTCCGGCTTCTGCTGCAATTTGAACACAATCCGGGAATGGAAAAAACGCATCCGATGCCATCACTGCTCCATTCAAATCAAAATCAAAAGCCTTCGCTTTGTCAATGGCTTGTTTTAAAGCATCCACACGCGATGTTTGACCTACTCCGCTGGCATACATTTGTTTGTTTTTTGCAAATACTATGGCATTTGATTTAGTATGTTTTACAATTATATTGGCAAACAACAAATCTTCTGTTTCCTTTTCGGATGGGGCTTTTTCGGTTATCACTGTCAGTTCCTCTGCTGCTTCAGTGTGCATATCTTTATCCTGCATTAGTACCCCATTGAGCAACGAACGGAATTGTTGAGCTTTGGAATTAAAATCTTTTAAAATTAGTATAATGCGATTTTTCTTTTGAGTAAGTATTTCCAATGCATCCAAATCATAATCGGGTGCTATAACCACTTCGAAGAAAATTTTATTCATTTCTTCAGCCGTTGCTTTATCAATAACAGCATTGGTTATTAATACACCACCAAAAGCCGAAACAGGGTCACCGGCCAACGCTGCATTCCATGCTTCTACCAAAACTGGTCGTGATGCAATTCCGCAAGCATTGTTATGTTTCAGAATGGCAAAAGTTATGTCGTCAAAATCATTGATTAAATTTACTGCTGCGTCAATATCCAGTAGGTTGTTGTACGAAATTTCGCGCCCCTGAATTTGTTCAAATACGTCTTCAAATTTGCCAAAGAAAATGCCTTTTTGATGAGGATTTTCGCCATAACGAAGTACCTTGGCGTTATTTTCACTCATTCTGAAACCACTATTTTCAGTTCCATCAAAATAATTAAAAATAGCCGAATCGTAATGGGACGAAACCCCAAAAGCTTCTTTTGCAAACCAACGTCGTTCTTCTACTGTAGTTTGAGCTCCGTTTGCTGTAATTACTTCCAATAATGGCTCGTATTGGTCTTGCGAAGCTACAATTAGCACATCGTTGTAATTTTTTGCCGCTGCTCTAATCAACGAAATACCGCCGATATCAATTTTTTCGATTGTTGTTGGTTCATCAGCACCCGATGCCACAGTAGCTTCGAAAGGGTATAGGTCAACAATTACCAAGTCAATTTCAGGAATTTCGTATTCTGCTATCTGAGATTTATCCAGCTCATTATCTCGGCGATTTAATATGGCACCAAACACTTTTGGATGTAAGGTTTTAACTCTTCCTCCCAGAATGGATGGATAGTCTGTTAATTTTTCAACGGCTTGGCATGGAACATTGAGCGATTCAATAAAAGATTGTGTACCACCGGTAGAGATAAATTCAACTCCTTCAGCGTGTAGTTTTAATATAATTTCATCAAGCTTATCTTTTTGATAAACAGACACTAATGCTCTTTTTATTTGCCTTTTTTCCATATTCCATTTTTATGTTTTGTTATGGGTTACAAAAGTACAAAAAAACTCTCGTTATTTCAACATAAAAAAAGGATTGATTTTCAGTGACATTCGTTTTTAATAGCTTTAATCATAAATGCTTTTTTAATTAGCTAAACTTATTTCAAATCGTATTTTTTTTATCTGCTTTTTTCTGGATTTCTGCCATCCTGAATTCTATCATTCTTTTTATCAAAGCAATAGGTAGGGCTTGATTTAATGGAAATTGTACTGTTGCTTTTGACGTTTTATACTTTGTTAATTCCGATTTAAATGCTTCAATTGTATTTACTCCCGGATAAAAACCAATGTGTTTGCTATAGCCTGCAAAATACAAAAACATTCCATTCAAAGTGAACGCAGGCATCCCGTAGCTTATTTTTTCTTTTGCATTGGGTGCTATTGAGTTTAGCAATTTCCTCAACTCATTCAGTTTTTCTTGCGTAGAATGCGGAAAATTGCTGATGTACTGCTCAATGGTTAAATATGGTTTTAATTCCATGTCTCTGAATTTTAATCTATTGCCTCTTTCACTAGTTTAAATGCTTTTTCCAATTTCAGCATTTCGGTAGCCATAAACAGATAAAATTCCATCCATTGAATTCGGCGATGCAGGTCAATTCCGGTTTTTTGGGTATAAATTCTACATACCTCGTTACCTGTTTCGCGTTTGTAAGCAAAATCCCAAATTAATCCTTCGGGAAAATCCTTCTCCATCAGTGTTTTATAGTTTTCGAACTGCTCATATTTTTCAAGTCGGGCCTTTTCGTCGGAGTGGTTTATTTCCAAAATCACAAATGCACCATCGCGTGTGGCATCAAATTTCATTTCCACGCCTTTCATTTTGGTATTGTAGAGCAAAAATTTGCTTTTTCGGCGCTTCATTGCCGGAATTTGACTGCAATAGAAGCCGAATCCTTCCCAAAATTCTTTTTTTAAGTCTTTCAGCTCCTCTTTTGAATACATATTATCTTACTATTCTGCTAGTTACAAATTTTATTGCTTGCCAATTTTTTTAATAATCCAGCTTGCCAAAAATGCTTCTAACATACTTAATGGAATAGCGTACCAAAGCATACCAACAGGCAAAACACCCAAATTGCCGATGCTAATCCACATCAAAACAAACCCAACTGTCCACGACAAAAATGCAGTTTGAATGAGATTGAATTTTCTGGAAACCAGATAAATGGAAGTGGCAAACAAAAGCGACCAAACACCCCAAATAGCTCCGTTAATCGGTTCGGATGGGAATGTCAATCCAATAGATTTATAATGCTCTATCCAATAATGGTTTAGCAAAAATTGATTTCGTACAAATTCTGAAATACTTATCCATACTGTGGCTGCCAGTATAGATAAAAACGCTTTATTTTTCAT
>CAZEEB010000012.1:0-7642 GCA_964511245.1 uncultured Paludibacter sp. | reverse complement strand
GAAATTCTATTTTACAATTCGATACAAATTTCCGGGTAGACATTTTACAATGCCTTTAAATTCCATTTCAAGAAGCATCGATGATATTTTACTAATTGGTTTTTCCAACTGAATGGCTAGCTCATTAAGTTGAAAACCATCGGAATTTTTTCTTAAAATACTAACTATGGATTGTTCATCGTCTGTTAAATCAAGAAACATACTGGTTTGAATGTTAGATGGAGTTCCTGTGTCTTGTTTCTCCCAACCCATAAAGCGTAAAATATCATCAGCCGACTCAATCAATGACGCTTTATTATTCTTTATCAGTGCATTACAACCCGCCGACCACTCGTCGTTAATTCGCCCCGGAAATGCAAACACATCGCGGTTATAGTCGTTGGCAAGTTCGGCAGTTATAAGTGCACCTCCACGGGCTGCAGATTCAACTACTACAGTAGCATCACACATTCCGGCAATAATTCTGTTTCGTTGTACAAAATTTTGCCTGTCGGGATTTGTCTGACTTAAATACTCTGTCAGTAAAGCTCCTTCGTTTAGCATTTTTACAGCTGTTGGTCTATGAGCTGCAGGGTAAATTCTATCAAGTCCATGACCCACGATTCCAATGGTTGACAGCCCCGATTCAAGTGCTGCTTTGTGAGCGCAAATATCTATACCATAAGCCAATCCACTTATTATTACAGCATTTGGCTGAGTTGTTGCTAAATCCAAAATTAGTTTTTTGCAATTGTCTTTGCCCCATTCAGTGGCATTTCGCGTTCCTACTATTCCAATAAATTTACCCTTATTAAAATCGCAATTCCCTTTGCTATAAAGCATTATTGGTGAATCGGCACATTCTTTTAGTCGGTAAGGATAGTTCCTATCTGTAAAATAATGTGTTTCAATTTTATTTTTCAATATAAATTCAATTTCCAGTTCGGCTCGTGAAAGTACTTGCTGCGAAATTATTTCTTTTGACAGTACATCGCCAATGCCCGGAATTTTGGATAGTGCTTGTTGTTTTTCTTTAAAAACACCTTCTACTGAGCCTATATAAGCGATAAGATTTTTAGCCAGATTATTTCCAATGCCTTTAATAAGTGTAATGGCAATTTTATATTTCAAGGTTTCGTCAGGCATATCAGGCTTTTCTTCGAACGAATAATTTATGAATGATATTTTCAAAAACATGCATAAATATCCACGAAAGTAAAATTCCAGATACATTAGCACCAAAGTCAAACCAACTTGCACTTCGAGGTGCAAAATACAGAGGTTGAAGTATTTCAACAACTCCTCCAAGTAAAATTGGAAAAATTAAACACAAGATATATCCGTGTTTCGATTTGGTGTTGTTGTTTTTATCAGCCAGTCGAAAATCAAATATCAAAATTGCACACAAACCTGCGTACATAAGCATATGCACTAGCTTATCTTCGTTTTCAAAAGTCGGAATTTTGCTAAATGTTGAAGGAGAAGCAAATGACAAATATAAAATGGATATTATAACGACTATAGATTTCCAATAGTTTAGTAAAAACTTTTTCATTTCAAAATGTGTTTTAAAAACTGTGTTTTAATTATCTTTGCAAAGATAAAATATTACAACCATAATTTGAAGTTTCACTAAATAAAATTCTAATAAAATGAAAAAAATAATTTCGATTATTCTATGTGTCTTATTATTAAGCGCTTGCTCTACAGTTTTACTAACAGGACGTAAACAATTGTTACTGGTTTCAGACTCAGAGGTATTGGCTTCAAGCTTTCAGAGTTATAAGCAATTCATAGATTCAGTACCATTGTCAACCAATAAGTCGAATACTGCGTTAGTTAAAAATGTAGGTCAAAAAATGGCGTCGGTTGTTGAAACTTATCTCAAATCGAATGGCATGGAAGCCGATTTGGCTAATTATGCTTGGGAGTTTAACCTAGTAAAAAACAATACTATGAATGCTTTTTGTATGCCGGGCGGTAAAGTGGTTGTTTTTGAAGGGATTTTACCTGTTACTCAAAATGAAGTAGGCCTGGCAGTGGTACTGGGTCATGAAATTGCACACGCAATTGCCAAACACAGCAATGAACGAATGAGCCAGCAAATGCTTGTACAGTATGGAGCTTCATTAACCGATGGGTTACTGGCCAATAAGCCCGTTGCAACACGTAATACAATTAATTTACTTTATGGAATTGGGACTCAATACGGGGTTATGCTTCCATATTCAAGGAAACATGAGTACGAAGCCGATCAGCTCGGATTAATATTTTTAGCAATGGCCGGATATGATCCCAATCAATCCATTGCATTTTGGGAAAGAATGGCAACAAACTCTAAAGGTGCTCCGGCTGAATTTATGAGTACTCATCCATCAGACGAAAACCGAATTGCCAAACTCAAAGAGCAATTACCGGAAGCAATGAAGTATTCCAAAAAGTAATTGGCATTAAATATGTTTATAAAAAGTAAACGGGCTGATATCATTTGTCGATATCAGCCCATTTTATACATATCAATTGAAAGGTTTTAAATTCCCGAACCGTTTAAAATAATCACTTTGTCAGGGTTTAAACCACCTCCAGAAATAGTTAATGTGGAAGTGTGACTAGCTGTTGTAGTAGGTTTATAATTTACGGTTATGTTTGTTCCGGCAGGTGCATTTGCTGCATCTTTTGATACCAAATAAGCTGATACAGAGAACATCGAAGCATCATTGCCCGAAATCATAAAACTCAAACTATTATTTATATCTGTCGATTTTATATTAATCGTTTTTGTGCTTGTAACATTCACTCTTGTGGCTGGAAATGAAATTGATCCATCTATTTTTCCGGCAAAAATTACAGGTGAATTAGCTCCTGTAATGGCTGTTCCACTCAAACTCACATTTACCGTTGTTGCTCCGGCACTTGTAAGTACTAATTGGTCTGTTTGTGTACCAACATTGCTCGGATTATAACGAATTTGAATTGCCGATAGGCTGACTGCTCCTGCAGTTTGAGTTAAAGTCAGGCTTTTACCCCATGCACTTCCTGTGGCAAGTTTGATATCAAAACTAGAATTGCTTGCCAGTGAAAGCTGTACATTATCTGTTAATGTTGAACCACTTACATTCAATGTTTGAACTGCTGCCGGAGTGCCCACAGTCATTGTAAATGCCGAAATTGTTCCACTTGTGCTAATTGTTGGACCTTGTGCTCCACCCAGCAATTTAAAAGTAACATTCGTTGCTGTCTTGTTAATGTTGGTTATAGCTCTTTTTATATCCGTTCCAGCCCAGGTTGTGGGTGTAAACGAACCGGTTGTAAATGCTGTTCCGGGAGTTGTAGTTTGTCCACTTAATGGTTGAAGGTAAACGTGCATGTGACTTGCAGCAGTTTGAGTTGTTCCTGTATAATTGTTAGGATCATTATTATTCCAGTTTGTAGCATTATAATCAATATGCCAAATACACATACCTTCGGCAGGCAAGTAAGTATCCCAGCCAATTTTTTGACGATATTCGACTAAAAAGAATTCTGCCGGACTTGGTGCAGCTCCATTCAAATTATGGGTCGAAGCTGAAAGTAAATAAGCTTGCCCGTTGGTATTTGCCGGCTGAGTAACACCTTGATAAAGAGGTTGAAGTGTGATGTCCGAAGGAGTACTTATTTGTTCAGGAGTTAAATATCCCAAGTAAAATCTATCGTAAGCAGAATACACCGGAGGTGTACAACCGTTATTGCTGTATGCACCATAATCCATAATATCCCATTCGTTCAACGTATTGCTTTGAGTTCCGGAAGTATCATAATAATCGGGTAAACCAAGTACGTGTCCAAATTCATGGCAAAAAGTACCTATTCCACACATATTAGTTCCTGAATTTCCTTTTAACTCTGAAGTACATGAATAATCTTCTATCTTTTTTCCATTAAATGTAATTCCGGTGGTAATTCCTGCTCCAGAAATTGACCAGCGGTGAGGCCATATCGTATTTGCAGGTCCACCTTCAGCTTCGTTATATCCGGCATAATATACAAAAACATTATCCACCACACCATCATTATCAGTATCAAATTGCGTAAAATCGAGACCACCGGCACTAGCTGCAGCACAAGCATCTACAATCATTTGTGCAGGGTTTGTATCTTGCTTATTTGCATCATTTTTTCCATAAAAATCAAGCGTTTGAGGCAGAGTAACCGGCCCAACTACAATAAAATTTGGAGAAAATTTAGCATAAGTACTGGCCATAAAATAGTCTTTAGCTGACCCTGTACCACCATTGGCACTGTATCCAACCTGAGTTACTAAGTTTTGATAAGCTGTTTGCGGAGTTGCTACACTAAATGCCTTATCTTTGAAATTTGCCAAAATAACAAGTGCTTTGGGCGAACCATTTAGCGGATAAGCCTTTTGTGGCTTTGTAACGCTGGTCATCATTGGTTTGCTTTTTTGTGCTGTTTTTTGCAAAGCATCTTGAATAGTAGTTTTATTTAAAGTGCGCAAAAACTGTAAATCTGAACTAGTTCTTTTATCTATATTTTTAGCAATGGTGTTACTTTCAATCAATTGACCTGCACTATTGGTAGTGGCATAGGTCAAAAAACCTTTTGCATTTGCACTTAATACATATCCATCCTCTGTTGTTTGATAATGATGTCTTTCGTCACCCTGTAACCGAACTGTAATTTGACTGCCATCGGGCTGAGTAATTGTAATCGGAAATGGATAAGCTCTTACTGCTAATAGAGGAAGAAATGCCATTTGACAAAAAAAGGCAACAAGTGCCGAAAGTATAACTTTGTTAGTCATTTTAGTTACTTTTTAAATTGAACATTTAATTTTTAAGCAGGCAAATGTAATAATTTTTTTTGATTATGGATAAATAATTTGAATTATATTTGAATATTAATAGAATTGTGACAATTTTTCAGTTGTAATTATTACAAATTGATTAAAAAGTACAATCAGCAATATATTGAATATCAATAATTTTGAGTGTGAGTAGTAATATTTATAGAATTTAAGTATGACAAAATGACAGTATACAGTTGATAATCAGCGACATAATGGCATTATTTTCGGGGTTGGAATTGTTTTTGTAAATACTTACTCAAACAATTTCTAAGTTTAACTTTAAAAAATGGAGGATTAAATTATGTCACTTGTAAGATTTTCAAATCATGTACCTTCAATGTTTGACCGTTTTTTTGAAGGCGATTTATTCGATTGGTCAAACCGCAATTTTTCAATTACAAATACAACTTTGCCTTCTGTAAATATTAAGGAAAGTGCCGACCAATTTACAGTTGAAGTTGCTGCTCCGGGTTTTGGCAAAGATGATTTTAAGTTAGAGTTGAATCACAATTTACTAACAATCTCTTCGGAGAAAAAACTGGAGAAAGAAACCAAAGAAGGCGAACAATTCAGCAAACGGGAATTTAGCTATCAGTCATTTAGCCGCTCATTCACATTGCCACAAATAGCTGATGCTGAAAATATTGCTGCAAATTACGAAAATGGAATTCTAAAAATAGAAATTCCAAAGAAAGAGGAAGCAAAACCAAAACCACTGAGAACAATCGAAATTAGTTAAGTGGTTTAACAAAACTTCAATAACAAGGGAAGCATAATTTGCCTCCCTTGTTTTTTATAAGTGTTCAGGTCGCAGAATTTAAAACTAAAGCAATTTTGTTTTGTTATACAAAAAAATATGTTTTTCTTTGTACTTTAAATACTGTTATTCAATAATACACAAAAAAATCAAATTTTATGAAACAATTCTTGAAATTCACACTTGCCACTGTGGTTGGAGTTATATTGGTATGGTTAATAGCTGTTCTCCTGTTTTTTGGTATTGCAGGTGCAATTGCAGGTTCAAGTGAATCTACACCTACACTCAAACCAAATTCGGTATACGAACTTACACTCGAAGGAACTTTGATTGACCGGTCAAAAGATGACCCATTTTCAGGCGCATTTGCACAAGCTGTAGGGAAATCAAATGAAACTAAAATAGGATTGGATGATGTTTTATCGAATATCAAAAAAGCGAAAGAAGATGTTAATATTATCGGAATATATTTAAAAGGTGGCTCCCTTGAAGGTGGTATAGCCTCAATCAAAGAAATTAGAAATGCTTTATTAGATTTCAAAAAATCCGGAAAGTTTATAATTGCCTACGCTGATAATTACACACAACGGATGTATTACCTTGCTTCTTGTGCCGACAAAGTACTTATAAATCCACAAGGAATGATAGAACTCAAGGGGCTTTCTGCTCAAATCATGTTTTTGAAAAATACCTTTGACAAATTGGGTATTGAAATGCAAATCGTTAAGGTAGGAACTTTTAAATCAGCCGTAGAACCACTTGTGAATACAAAAATGAGCGACTCGAACCGATTGCAGGTAAGTGTATTTATTAATTCTATTTGGAATACTATTTTGAAAGATATTGCTTCATCGCGAAAAATTCCTTTTGAAAAATTGAATATTTATGCCGACGAAATGATGATGTTTCAACCAACCGAAAAGTCGAAAGAGTATCGATTAGTTGATTCTTTAGTTTACGTAGACCAAGTTGACAGCATAATTCGCAAACAGGCTAAAAATTTAAAAAAATCAGAAGATTTTCAAATTGTAAAACACCAAACAATGACAAAATTACCTGATATAAGTAAATATAATAAATCAAAAGTTGCCATTATTTATGCGGTTGGCGACATAACCGACAACGATGGAGATGGAATTGTAGCAAAAGATATGCTAAAAACTATCAATAAAGTTGCAAAAGATTCGGCTATAAAAGCAGTGGTATTGCGAGTGAGTTCACCCGGAGGCAGTGCATTTGCTTCAGAACAAATTTGGCATGCACTTAGTAATTTAAAATCGAAAAAGCCACTGATTGTATCCATGGGCGATTATGCCGCCTCTGGCGGATATTACATTTCGTGTATGGCCGATCAGATTATAGCCCAACCAAATACTATAACCGGATCCATAGGAATATTTGGGGTAATTCCTAATATCAAAGGATTGAACGAGAAACTGGGATTTACTTATGACGGAGTAAAAACGAATAAAATGAGCGATGCAATCTCAGAAAACAGACCATTTACACCAGCCGAACGTAATTTATTACAAAATTATGTCAATCGTGGATATGAATTATTTGTAAAACGATGTGCCGACGGACGTAAAAAAAGTATTGAACAAATAAAAACTATTGCCGAAGGTCGTGTTTGGACTGGCGAAGATGCTTTGAAAATTGGACTTATCGATAAAATAGGTGGATTAGACGATGCCATAAAAATGGCTGTAACCAAAGCTAAGCTTAAGGCATACAATATTACTGAATATCCTGAAAAAGAAGATTTCACATCAAAAATAATGAAGAATTTGAGTAAAGACATTGAATCAAAATTTATGGAAAACCAACTTGGCGAACAATACAATATTTTAAAACGAATTAAAAGTGTTCAGAGTTTAAAAGGGATTCAAGCTCGTATGGACTATTTGCTTGATATTCAATAATTCTGCTATAGCTCGTTTTAATAAACAAACTAAAAGGACTAAAAATTTATCTATTTTTAGTCCTTTTTTGTATTTTTATTGCAAGTTTATAAAAGAAAACAATATCTTTGCGCACTTTTGCTTTAATTTTTAATAATA